>JBDKLG010000026.1:0-2629 GCA_039795695.1 Bacteroidota bacterium | reverse complement strand
AAATAAAAGAAGACGTAGCATTTGCCGATTCAAGGATCAGGCCTTCTACGATTGCTGCAGAAGATATTTTGCATGACATAGGTGCAATTAGCATGATGAGTTCGGATGCCCAGGCAATGGGGCGTGTAGGAGAAGTGGTTATACGAACCTGGCAAACAGCTCACAAAATGAAATTGCAAAGAGGCCCCTTGTCAGAAGATTCAAAATCGAACAATGACAATTTCCGGGCTAAAAGATATGTGGCCAAATACACCATTAACCCTGCAATAACACATGGTATTGATAGTTATGTAGGCTCTGTTGAAGTGGGTAAAATTGCCGATTTGGTATTATGGAAACCGCAGTTTTTTGGTGTAAAACCTGAAATGATTTATAAATCAGGTGTTATTGTACATGCAAAAATGGGTGATAGCAATGCATCTATCCCCACTCCTCAGCCGGTGATTTATAGAAACATGTATGGGGCTTACGGTGAGGCGTTGACTAAGACCAATTATAATTTTGTATCCAAAATTTCAATTGAATCAGGCAATATTCAAAAGCTTGGTTTAAAACGAAAATCCTTACCTGTGAAAGGATGTAGGAAAGTGGGCAAAAAAGATATGATTCACAATAGCGCTACGCCTAAAATAGAGATCAACCCAGAAACCTATGAAGTAAAAATTGATGGCAAACTAGCCACTTGCGAGCCTTTGAAAGAAGTTCCAATGGCACAAAGATATTTACTATTCTAGGAAAGTTGAGAAGACCATTTTATGCAGTGCTGATACCCTTCTTTGGGGTTCCTAAAAAGGATTAGCATTGCAAAACCTGCCACAAGCATTATGCTATTAATTACTGATGTGATTATTTCAGCTCCAAGTGAACTTGTTCATCTGGAGAAAGATTACCTTGATTTAGAATGGTATGAAGCAGGTAAGACGATCATACGCCGCAATTCGAGGATGGGGAGAGAAATAGCCATTAAAAAGCAAACTACTCCTGCACTTGAAGATGGGGATTTGCTTTTTTTAGCAGAAGATTGGTGTTTATTGGTCAATATCATTCCTTGTGACTGCATAGTGTTAAAACCGGTTACAATGTCAGAAATGGCGGCAGTATGTTTTGAAATTGGCAACCAGCATATCCCAATATTTCTCACAGAATCTGATGCAATCTGTATAGCTTATGAAGCCCCATTGTACAGCATGCTCGAAAAAGCGGGATTCTGTCCTGTCATTGAACATCGAAAACTGTTAAAAATGCATGCTTTAAAACTCAATCAAAAAAATGAGCGACAGCCATTTAGCCTATGATTAACCTGTTAACCCTATTGCAGATCAACGATTCCATGTTTCCGATTGGTGGTTTTACGCAATCGTATGGTTTAGAGTCATATATCAATGAAGGAATCGTTCATAATAACGAAACAGCAGAAAAATATACCCGCACCATGTTGCTGCACAACATTTATTACAATGATGCAGCATTCTTACATAAAGCCTGGAATTTTGCGCAAGAAAAAAGAACAGCCTGGGCGAACATAAAAAAGTTGGATGAATTGGTTACAGCTTTAAAGTCTCCCGCAGAAATCAGCAATGCCAGTCAAAAGCTGGCCATCCGGTTCCTCAAACTTACCCAGCAATTAAAAAAGAACACCCTATGTAATAAATATTTATCCACGATTGAAAAAGGGGAATTACATGGTCATTATGCAATTGCGTTTGCATTGTATGCTCAGGGGGAAGGAATACCACTTAAAGAAACACTAACAGCACTTTATTACAATGCGTTAAATGGCATTGTAACCAATTGTGCCAAGATGGTACCCATTAGTCAGATTGTAGCCCAGAAAATATTATTCGACTTGCAACCAACAGTTATTGACCTGGTGAATTCGCAGCATGAAATGCCAGAGAGCCATATCGGCATTTGCTGCATTGGTCAGGAAATTAAATGTATGCAGCACGAAAAACTTTATTCAAGAATTTATATCTCTTAGTATAAAAAAAAACTGAATGAGAAATTATGTAAAAATTGGGGTAGCCGGCCCCGTAGGCTCCGGTAAAACAGCTTTGATTGAAGCTTTAACAAGGATAATGAGCGATGAATACAGTATTTGCGTTGTTACCAATGATATTTATACAAAGGAAGATGCTGAGTTCATGATTAAGAATTCCCGCTTACCAAAGGAAAGAATAATGGGCGTAGAAACAGGGGGATGCCCGCATACAGCTATTCGAGAAGACGCCTCGATGAATATTGAAGCGGTAGAGGATTTGGTGAAAAGACATCCGGATACCCAACTTGTTTTTATAGAAAGTGGCGGTGATAACTTATCTGCCACTTTTAGTCCCGACCTCGCCGATGTAACCATTTTCGTCATTGATGTTGCCGAAGGAGAAAAAATCCCACGCAAAGGGGGGCCGGGCATAACAAGATCAGATCTGTTACTTATCAATAAAATAGATCTTGCCCCATATGTGGGTGCAAATCTGGATATTATGGAAAATGATGCGCGGCGAATGCGTGGTCAGCGCCCTTTTATAAAAACAAATCTGAAAACCTTGCAGGGGCTTACAGAAGTAATACAATGGATTAAAAAGAATGCCTTATTGGAACAGGAATGATAAACAAAGACAACTCACTA
>JBDKLG010000025.1:0-3347 GCA_039795695.1 Bacteroidota bacterium | reverse complement strand
GACCAACAATGGCAACAGAAATATTGAATAAGAAACCGAAGCGCTTACCATGAACAAACCTACAACAAGACTCTGCTTACTGTTTACAATCCTAACTATATTGGGCTGCAATGCTTTTATGCACGGCTATACCTGGAACAAAGCCCAAAATGCCTATTACCTGGTTACGGGAGACAAAAATAATTTTGGCGACAAAAGGCTTACTTACAACAAAGGTTTTCACAACTATTCTGCATTGTCAAATTTTCTCGACTGCAACTGTAATAACAGGGGTTTGCCCGGATTTATTTATGAGTACCTATCTGATACAAAATGCAGGGGTATTAAACTTTTTTATCCTGTGCTGGATTCTGTTTTCATTTTTGAAGAACCCCAAAAAGGGCAATTGAATTCGGTTTTAAAAGAAGCCCGGAAAATGGACGCATACGAAGGTCAAACCTTTGAAAGATTGAAAGCAGGCAAATAAGCGCTTGCAAGGAAATCGCTTCCTCATTCGGGGCAGGATATACAGGAAATAAAACGCCCGCAGCTCCGTTAATTTATTTCCTGCTTCTACTGGCAGTATGCATAAAAGTTTGGTAACTTTAAGCATCGGTTCTTTTTATCGACCAGCAATGCAAATACACATACCTTACAAAAAAATTACCTTATGACAGATACAGAAAAATCATTACCCAAATGGATACTAATTGTATCAGGATTTTTTGCTTTGATGGAAGTCCTGGTGAGTTTGTCCATCTGTTTTTCTCCGAAATCGGTTTTGGAAACAGTTGACCTTGGTGCCAAAGGCATTGACTACTTAATTTATATGTGGGCAAGCCGGCAATTTGCTCTTGGGTTTATTTTTGGCTTTGCCACATTTAAAAAATCAATTCCCATGCTCACCATTGCCTATATTTTCTTTTTAGTCATGTTTGTGGGTGATTTCTTTATCGGACTTGCACAAAAAAACAATCCACTCATCATTAGTGCGATAGCAATGTGTGCCGTTGCTTCAGCAATGCTCTATGCCATCAATAAGAGAAAATAATCATTGAACCCAACAGGTCGTCAAGCCCTGCTTACCCAGATTCATGCAATAACAATTGCTGGATTTTGTGCTGACGGAAAAAAACGGATATTTATTCACAAAAATGTAAAAATCAAATCAACCACTGCAATGAAAACATTATTTACAACACTGCTTGTATTGGGCACAGCTATTGTAGTGGCTCAGAATACTATTCTTATCAACAACGTACAAATTTTTAATGGAAGGGATGAAAAAACGATTACCGGAAACCTGTTGATTGTTAATAACCTGATAAGTAAAATTTCAACAGAACCCATTGCAACCAATAAGAGTGGCAATACAAAAATAATTGACGGCAAAGGAAAATTCCTGATGCCCGGATTGATTGATGCACATATGCACGAAGTGATGTCGGGGTCTACTTTGGCACAAATGCAGGAAGGAGATATTGGTGCAGCATTTATCAGGGCGGGTGTTGAAGCGGGCAATATCCTTTTTCGCGGTTACACTTCTATCAGGGATTTGGGTGGGCCAAGTTTTGGGGTAAAGCAAACGATCGATGCCGGTGTAATTGCCGGTCCGAGAATATGGCCCAGCGGCCCCATGATTTCCCAAACCGCAGGGCATGGTGATTTTAGAAACATCAATGAAAGGCCTGTATCCCTGGGTGGGAATCTGCACCATTCCGAAGAAGTTGATGCCTGTATTATTGCAGATGGCAAAGATGCCGTACTCACTGCCGTAAGAGAAACCCTTAAAAGAGGCGCTTCCCAAATAAAATTAACCGCCGGGGGTGGCATCTCCTCAAGCTTCGACCCGATTGATGTAAGCCAATATACCGAAGAGGAAATTCATGCAGCTGTAGAAGCAGCCGAAGACTGGGGAACCTATGTTACGGTACATGCATTTACTTCCAGGGCCGTTCAGAAAGCCATTAAAGCAGGGGTAAAATGCATAGAGCACGGGCATTTGATGGATGATGCCACCCTTCAACTAATTGCCGAAAAAGGAATCTGGCTTTGTATGCAGCCACTGGATAACGAAGGCAGGGCAGATTTTTCGGCGGAACAGAAAGAGCAAAGAAATGAAGTTGCCAATGGTTCCGATAAAATATATACAGCTGCCAAAAAATACCACGTCAAACTCGCCTGGGGAACCGATGTGTTTTTTAACCCTTCCGCAAACAAAAATCAAAACACTTATATCCCTAAAATGAGTAAATGGTTTAGCAATTATGAAGTCTTAAAAATGATTACCTACGACAATGCACAGCTCTTTGCACTTTCCGGAAAAAGAAGCCCGTACAAGGAAGGCAAACTGGGCATACTGGAAGAAGGCGCTTATGCGGACATGATTTTGGTGGACGGAAATCCACTAAAAGATTTGAACATAATGACGGACTATGATAAAAATTTTCTGTTGCTCATAAAAGACGGAAAGATTTTTAAAAATATGCTGGACAAATAGCCCGGATGCATGCAATACCAACGGGAAACCCGTTTAAGTACCAGCAGCAATTAAATTTATTTGCACTTAACCTTTTTTGCCATTTGCGCCCGCCTTGTCTTCGCCTTGCGTGACTTTAAAAAATCACTAAACTCTTTTTCTTCCTTGTCACTCAAAGGTTTGTTTACAAATACAAAGTCTTTGTCGTCCATTTTTTTGAAGTTTATCATAGCTTAAAGTTTTTAAAATATTTTGTTGTTAAAATAAATGCTTCTTTGGTGTCTATGAACATACGGTTACTGCCAAAAAGTTTTGCTCCCAAAGTTTGCTCATAATGAGCGATAAGTTGGGTCTTGGCTATAAAAGAGACCACTCCGTCATAATTTGATTCAAATGATATTTTACAACCAAAAGCAACAAGATTTCCAGCCACACCTCTGTAAAGTTTATTTTTGCCCTTATTGAATTTTGCACTTTCAATCAAGTCCATAAAAATATGGTCACCTTTGTCTGTCAAACTAATAAGTCCATGAATAATTGTTGGGTTATGAATGGTTGACAACATATAAACTTGCTTTGCCTTGTCTTTAAGTTCATTGTGCCAATTGAAACTCCATTCCCCCTTCTTAATATTTTTTCCGTTGTCCCGGTTTTAATTTTACAATCAGGTATCAAAGACTTCGCCTGAAATTACATTTTCAATCGAATTGGTGAGCTTGTCAACCTCGAAGTCCAAATAAATTAGCTTGTTCTTTTTCACTAAGTGAATTTACGAAAAATTGAAGCCTTTTTCAAATATCTTCTCTTGTTTGTAGAGTGCCCTCAAGCACGACTTTTAACGAATAAATACGCCCGGTAAAGCATAGCAGCTGCCAATACCGATGCCAGC
>JBDKLG010000024.1:0-13150 GCA_039795695.1 Bacteroidota bacterium | reverse complement strand
ACAACCAGTCAGGTAAATGTGTTTGCGAAAAATGCCGGTGTATGGCATGGCGGCTCACCGTATAATCACCTGGGAGTAGTGAATGCGGATATTGATCATGATGGAGACCAGGATTTGATATACACCACGAATAATTCGTTCATGACATTTAAAAATAACGGATTAGGTGTAATGACGGGAGCTCAGTCTATGTTCCTGGGACCAAGCAACTGTGTAACAGCAGGGGATGTGAATGGAGACGGATACCCTGATATTGTGATGGGCTTCTGGGCAGCAGGCACCCCTAAATCTCAGTTGTATTTAAATGATGGTCATGGAAATTTCAATTTATATGCGAATAATTTAGGTGGTACAGACAGGGTTAACGGCGTTAAAATGGCCGATTTGAATGGGGATGGCAGCCTTGATTTATTCTTTGTTGGATCCGGTTATAACAACCGTAATCACCGCGTATATTTCAATGATGGACTGGGTAATTTTACAGCTTCCTCACAAACATTCAATACCGACGCATGGGGAACCAATGTGGTATTGGGCGATTTCGACGGAAATGGTACCATTGATGCATTTGTAACGGCTGATTATCCTGCCAACACTTCCAGGTTATGGTTAAATAATGGAACAGGGGTATTTACAGCAGGAACGCAAAACTTTTCAACCGGTTATGGTCCCGGCGCTGCCGATATTGATCACGACGGAGATCTGGATATTGCCTATGCCATTGAAACAGGTAACCAGGTGATTGTTTTAAGAAACAATGGTAATGGAACATTTACACAAGGTGTTCAGAACTTCGACATCGTGTCCAGTCCTCCGGCCAGCTGTATAAGTTTTGTGGATACAGATATGGATGGTACCATGGATATGGTAATAGGCTATGGCAGCCCTAGTCAGCAACCGGTATTATGGTTAAATGACGGAACAGGTTTATTCACCAGACATTCAACCCTCCAAACTGAATACAATTGGGGAGTCAGGGCGATAATTTTCCCTGATATGGACGGAGATGGTGATCCTGATTTTGTAGATGCGAATGGCGGATATTATAATGAAGTATTATTCAATCAGCTGAATCACCCCACACAGGGAGGATGTAGCGATATAACTGTGAACAGTGCTGCGGGACAGTGTGGAGCAACTGTTACTTATTCTCATAATGTAACAGACAATTGTTCAGCTACTATTTCTTATGCACCTGCATCGGGAAGCTTCTTCCCTGTAGGTACCACAGCGGTTACAGCAACAGCAGAAGATCCTTCCGGAAATAAAACTACCTGCACCTTTAATGTGATAGTGGTAGATAATATTCCACCTGTAATTACCTGTCCTGTTAATATTAATGTATATGCGACCAGTGCGGCAGGAGCTGTGGTTAATTATGCCACACCTGTTGGAACAGATAATTGCAGCGGTGCGAGCACTGTAAGAATAGCCGGATTGGGCAGTGGTTCAACCTTCCCGATTGGCACCACCACGGTAACCCATCGTGTAACCGATGCAGCAGGATTAACAGCGAGCTGTTCCTTTACGGTAACAGTAACAGGCCTGGCACCTGAAGTACATTGTCCATCTGATATTACGGTGAACAATACTCCTGGGGTATGTGGAGCGAGTGTAACATTTGCTGCTACAGAAACAAGAGGTATACCTGCATCAGTGATTACGTATTCTGTACAACCGGGAACAGTATTCCCTGTGGGTGTTACCACGGTATTTGTTACTGCGACCAATGCGGTGGGTGTTTCTACCTGTTCGTTTACGGTTAGGGTGGTAGATAACCAGTTACCTGTGATTACTGTTCCATCAGATATTACGGTGAATAATACAGCGGGCGATTGTGGAGCAGTGGTAGGCTTTAATGCTAAGATGATTGCCTCCAATGGTGGAGCGGCAGCGGGAGCACAGGATGGTGGAGCGATTATGAGTGTGAATAGTGCGACGGCAGCCAGTACGGTAATAGGCACACCTGTAGCGGGTAGTGGTATTACGGGTATTGATTTTGCTTCGAATGGTACTTTATATGGAATAAAAGTGGTGAACAGTGGTACGGGAGCGAGTTTGATTACCATTAATCCGAGTACGGGTTCACTGGTATCAACAATCGGCGCTATCAGGCTTAATGGTAATGCGATTAACCTGACAGATATGGCCATCCAGCCTGGTACAAATACCATTTATGGTACTACTACCAGTAACCAGCTGGTAACGATTAATGCGACTACAGCTGCAGCAACCTTGATTGGTCAGCCTGTTTCATCGGGCTCCTTCCTGTCGATCGGCTTTGCCCAGAATGGCACATTGTATGGATTAAGAACCAACCAGGCGAGTAACCTGCTGACGATCAATCCGGCCAATGGTGCAGTACTGAGCAACAGGGTTCTTTCGATCAGCATTGGAGCTGAGGGCCTTGGTGTAGATCCCTCTACGGGAACGATCTATGTGAGCGAATGCTGTACGGTAGGACCTGGACTGGGTAATATGTTGTATAGTATTAACCCATCTACGGGAGCTACTGTCAGGATTGGGTCCTTCGGAGGTAGCAGAAGGGTACAGGATATCGCCTTTAGCTCAGGAGTAACGGCAACGGATAACTGCAGTGGTGTTACCATCACGCAGAATGCGGGTCTGCCATCAGGCGCTGTATTCCCTGTAGGAACTACTACCAATAGTTTCACTGCAACGGATGCTTCGGGTAATGCAGTAACTGCGAGCTTTAGCGTAACAGTAGTAGACAATGAAAGGCCTACCATCGTATCATCAGGCAATCAGACACAGTCTTCAGATGAGGGTGATTGCGGAGCGAGAGTAACTGTTGCAGCTCCTGTAACCCACGATAATTGTGGTGTGGCCACTGTGGTAAACAGTTATAACCATACATCAGATGCGAGTGACCATTATCCTGTAGGTACTACGGTTATTACCTGGACAGTAACAGATATCCATGGTAATAGCAGTACAACAACCCAAACAGTAACAGTAAATGATACAGAGAACCCTGTTATCACGGCCCCTGCGGATATTAATGTAGGTAGTGATTTGGGCAACTGCAGTGCAGTGGTTTCATTGGGTACACCGGTAACGGGAGATAATTGCGGAGTAGCAGGTGTAAGCAATGATCATTCGTCAAACACTTATCCTGTAGGTACTACAGTGGTAACCTGGACGGTAACGGATATCCATGGTAATAGCAGTACAGCTACCCAAACGGTAATAGTTAGGGATACAGAGAACCCTGTTATCACAGCACCGGATGTAACGGTGAACAATGACCAGGGCGACTGTGGAGCGACTATTGCGGTAGCGGCACCGGTAACGGGCGATAATTGCGGAGTAGCAAGCGTAGTAAACAACTACAACAATACAGCTGATGCGAGTGGTCATTATCCAACAGGAACAACGGATGTGAGCTGGACGGTAACGGATATTCATGACAACAGTACTACTATTGTGCAGCATATTACGGTAGTTGACCATGAATCACCGATAGTGACTACGCAGAATATAACAATACAGCTGAGTGCATCAGGCGCGGCAAGCATCAGTGCTGCACAGATCAATAATGGCTCAACGGATAACTGTGGTATAGCTACGTACAGTTTAAGTAAAACGAGCTTTGACTGCAGTAATGTGGGAGCCAATACGGTTAGTTTAACAGTAACGGATATCTATGGCAACAGCTCAAGTGCAACAGCAGTAGTTACGGTACAGGATGTAACAGCGCCTGTGGTAGTAACCCAGAACATTACTGTTCAGCTGGATGGTACAGGTAATGTAAGCATTACGGCAGGCCAGGTAAACAATGGCAGCAGCGATGCCTGTGGCATAGCTACGATGAGTGTAACGCCGAGCAGCTTTAACTGTTCTAAGCTGGGAGTTAATGTAGTAAGCTTAACAGTAACGGATGTGAATGGCAATAGCAGCACAGCTACGGCTACGGTAAGGGTGGAAGATAAGTTAGGCCCTGTACCAACAGTGATGAGCTTACCAACGATTACGGGTCAGTGCTCAGCCACAGTTCTTACCAAGGTATATTTTGGATGGAACTGGTGGGGTGGTTATAGCGAAGGACATGATGGTGATGACGATGATGATGATGATGACGAGGATGACGAATGTTATTACCATAGTCTGATAGCACCAACAGCACTGGATAATTGCAGTGGACTGATTAAGGGCAAGACCACGGATGCACTGAGCTATAATACCCAGGGTGACCATATCATTCACTGGACCTTTACTGATGCCAATGGCAATACAACGGTACAGGAGCAGCATGTGATAGTAAATGATACCAAAGCGCCTGTTCCTCAACACAGAACCTTACCGGTAATTACGGCCCAGTGCTCAGTAACAGTAGGTGCAAGCCCAAGCAACCGGGATGGCAGGCAGGATGAGGACCATGACGATGATGGTAACCAGGGTAATACAGCTCCATGGGCCAGGGATAACTGTTCAGGCTGGATCAGAGGCACCACCCCTGTAACAACCTTTAGTACGCAGGGAACCTATACGATCGTATGGACCTATACCGATGGTCATGGCAACAGCAGTACCCAGAATCAGACAGTGATTGTAAAAGACAATACAGCGCCGAAAGTAACGGTATCAAAACTGCCTACTATTACCGCCCAGTGTTCAGCAACAGTTACTGCTGTTCCAACAGCGACGGATAACTGTGCAGGCCTGTTAAACGGTACAACAAGCAGTCCGTTAAGTTATAATACGCAAGGGACCTATACAATCAACTGGGTGTATAATGATGGTAATGGCAACAGTACTACGCAAACACAAACGGTGATAGTAAAAGACAATGTATCGCCGGTTGTTAAGACCAAACCTGTAACGGTAACGCTGGTTAATGGGGTAGCTATGATAAATGCGGGGCAGGTAGATAATGGAAGTAGTGATAACTGCGCTATAGCAACGAAGACGGTATCAAAAACGACGTTTAACTGTACCAATGTGGGTAATAATACAGTGGTGTTAACGGTTACGGATGTGAATGGTAACAGTTCAAGTGCCAATGCGGTGGTAACGGTGGTAGGTTCAGCTGCTTCAGTGAGTATTGTATCTGTTCCAACGAACAATACCTATACGGGCGGAGTATCTACGAACCTGTACCTTGGTTACGGAGCCCAGAGTACTACATTACAAACGACTACGGGCTCAGGCGGGTATACATATAGCTGGAGCGGTGCCAAAGCGAGTCAGTTAAGCAGTACCACGGTGGCATCACCTGTGTTTACTCCTACAACGAGTGGTACGGCCAGTTTTGTGGTAACGGCAACGAATAGCTATGGATGTACCACAACGGATGATATCAGTATTTGTGTAACAGATATCCGGGTACCGGGAACGAGTGGCACTACGGCCAAAGTGTATATGTGCCATACTACATCCGGCAAGAAGGGTTACGCACAAACGCTGCAGGTACTGGTTAGCCAGGTACCATCACACCTGGGATCCAGCCAGAATTGTGGAAGCAATGGCAATGACCGTTTGGGCAGCTGTGACCAGACCCCATGCAATGGAGTGGGAGCATCTGTCTCTTCTGTGATAACATCGAATACGGAGTCTAACTCAACCAAGGAGTCAGGCAGTTCAGATATTGTTACAACGGAAGAGGATTTGAAGGTAACGGTGATGCCAAACCCCAGTACTACATTCTTCACACTGAAGTTTGAGAGTCGTTATGAGACACCTGTGAATTTAAGGGTGATGGATGGTACGGGTAGACTGATAGATGCGAGGTCTAAGATAGGTGCGAACAGCACTATCCAGATAGGACATAATTACAGCAGCGGCACATACTATGCGGAAATGATACAGGGCAACAAACGCAAAGTGGTACAGCTGATTAAGGGACGAGGATAAAATACACCGGGGGGTATATTTTGATCCTTACTAAAAGAGCTGCTCTTAATTGAGCAGCTCTTTTTTATGGGATACTGTAGTTATATAGGGGCATGAAAAGCGAGAGAATAAAACAGCTTTAAAAACTTAAACGATAACTAACAAAAGTACCGAACTTACTCCGAAGGGGGGAATTGTTTACCGGAACTGGTTCAGCAACTCTCCAGATAAAATCAACCCGAAAAAATTTAAGGATATTATCTATACCTGTACCAACTTCAATATAAAACTTATCATCCAGTGAGCGGTAAGGGTAGTTACCCACAAAATTCATTTGCTTGTTTTCATCAGACAGGCTTCCCGTAATTCCCTTCACTGTCCAGAACTGTCTGAATTTTAATTTCCTGGTAAAGGGGATAAATTTAAAAATACCCAGCCCGAAATTATGCTCTATATTGAAACCTGCATATTGGTCGGATAGAAACTGGAAACGGTTCATTAGGTTAAACGCGTACCTGTTCAAATAGTAAAGTTCATTTCCGGGAATGATATCAAGCATCTGATAAGGAAGGCTGCCATAAACCTTGCCACCAAAAAAATTATAATAAAGGGTGCCGAAAGGTGATATTTTCAAGGTTTGCGACACAGCCAGGTCTATTTTATGATAGTCATAAGTACTGTTTAGAACACTTGTCCACCCTTTCGTATATTTCAGATCAACAATCGGATATTCACTCCCCAGGCTAATGCGCTGAAAATTTGTTTCCAATGATCTTTCTAGAAATGCATAACGCAATTTTATGGCTGTTTCAAATGTATTGAATGGCTCTGGCCCTTTCTGGGTAAAATATTCGGCTCCCGGCAGGTTCTGCAGGGCTGTATATTTTTTACTGCTTGCCGAAGCCCCAAAGCCAATACCGCTCTTGGTTTCTTTCCAAAATTCAATTTCTTTTTTCTCCAGTTGTTGAAACTTAAAAGGAATACCCGGTCTTCTTAATATGGTTGCGAAAAAATTATCTGTACCTAACTGATCATAAGCTACCTGCCCATTGTCAAGATCATTTTTATAAGCAGCTCTCAGGAAAGTCCAGTTGTCTCTGTTGAATAAATATTTAAACTCTGCGCCACCTTTAAACAAGCCATCTTTGATGCCATAGGCAAGATAACCGGTGAGGTATAGTTTTTTATGAAATCCTTTATTAGTCGAAACGTCAAATCGAAAGCGGGGGCCTTCCCAGTCGTTGCCGCTGATCCAATAATAGTAAGGACCTAGCCGGATATTGCCAAAATCCCTTGTGCCTTTTACAAGCGTTTGCCCCAGTTCTCTGTAAAATAGATAGGTCTTGTTTTTTGTTAGTGTATCCAGTACTTTATAAACAGTACGTTCATTTTTATCCAGGGGCTCGTGACGGTTTTTATTCCAGTATGAGTCGGCTAAATTATCAACATTGGGCAATAAATCTACCTGCTGAATCTTCACAGTTTTGCTGATATCATTGTAAACTGCACTATCATTGATTTTGACGTGTTCATAAGTAGCAGTTTTTCTGCCTTTTATGCCAAGTTTCCCGGCTCCCAGTGGAGATATGTCTGCCACAAACCTGTCTTTGTATAAAAACCAGGTACTGTCATTGATCAACCTATATTCCTGGATCAGTGAAAGACCCTCAATAAAATTAATATTTGCATCAGGAGAAGGCCGCATGGTAACTTTCTGAATGGCAAAAGAAGTATCATTTACCCAGCAGTCGCCCTCAAATGTATTTTCCCCTTTTCGTTTAGCAGAAAACCTGAAATGTACCAGCCTTTTTCCGCTTAAATAAGCCGTATCGGCCAGTTTGAATTTATAGTAATTGTCGGCATTGGAATTGAATGGACTGATAAAATCCCTGTCAAATACCGGAATAAAATTGCTGTAAACATTTACATTCTGGTACATGCCACCCAGCTCTTTTATAAGGCTTTCGTTCTCCAAACCATTGGTACGAGTGGCTTTGATGACTTCATGAATTCTTTCGGGGCTTTTTTGGTAATAATAATCAGATAATGTTTCAGTTAAATATACCGGTAAATAAGGTTTGCTGCTTTCTGCCGAATCAACATAACTAAGCACAAAACCCAACGGTTTTAAAAGAATATTATTTTTTAGTTTTTCGGCCTTTACATTATTGAGATCCATTTCCAGTTTGTTGTAAATCTCATAAGAATAACTATCCCAGCGTGTTCGGTTATTCCTGTCTTTGTTAGCCATAATTTTTTTCCAAAACCAAAGAGCCCTGTTGTATTTACTTTTTACCACAGCTTCACCCGAAGGTGGTAAAACCTCAATTTTAATTTCAGCCTGCAAAGAATCTTTGAATACACTTATTGCCAGTACAAGTATTTTGTAACCCACGCTTGAAACCGTTATTGAGTCATTTGGCAAAACTCCTGCAAAGTCAACAGAAAATCTTCCTGCCGAGTCGGTCAATACCCCCTTATGCGATAGTTTAAAAACAACGGAGGCAAATGGGATAGGCTCGTCACTCTGTTTGTCTTTTACAATTCCAGACAACCTTTTGGTTTGCGCCTGAACTGTCAAGGAACAAAAAAGCATTAAAAAGACCAATTTCCCCAAAAAACGATAAAAAACCATACATGCAAAGATACCTGAACTATCCCTTTTTGCAGCTTAGGAAAACCATATAAACCTATAATTTTCTGGAAGAATGGTTGTTTTTTACTGTTGAAGGATTGTAAAACCTTTTTTTAGACAAAAAGTCATAATTTAAATAATTCAAACAGGCAGATTCTTTTTGCTCAACGATTATTGGTTTTATGAAAGCATCCTTTTTTATCGGGCTCTTAATTTGTTCATTTGTTAAGCTCGAGGCTCAGCCCAAGTTCAAAGCCATAGCCGCAACAACATTGCACGATAAAATAAAAGGAGGATGGGCAGGACAAACCATTGGTGTAACATTTGGGGCCCCTTATGAGTTTCGTTTTTCAGGCAGTTTTATACAAGATTACCAACCTTTAAAATGGTATGATGGATACATAAAAAATGAAATGCTGCATAATGCAGGATTGTACGACGATTTGTACATGGACCTGACTTTTGTGGAAGTTTTTGAAAAATACGGATTAGATGCACCTGTCGATAGTTTTGCAAATGCATTTGCAAAAGCAGCTTACCCATTGTGGCACGCGAACCAGTCGGCACGTTATAATATACTAAATGGTATCAAAGCACCTGCTTCCGGTAATTGGCTGTATAACCCACATGCCGATGATATTGATTTCCAGATAGAAGCAGATTTTGCAGGACTGATGAGCCCGGGTATGCCCAATACAGCTTCTGCCATCAGCGATAAAATCGGGCATATCATGAATTATGGTGATGGATGGTATGGTGGCGTATTTATCGGAGCCATGTATACACAGGCTTTTTTTAATAATGATGTAAATGAGATTGTGTATAGTGCACTAAAAACAATTCCTGCCAATACCAGTTATTACCGCTGCATTTCAGATGTGATAAGGTGGAATAAAAAATACCCCAACGATTGGCATCAAACATGGTTGGAGATACAAAAAAAATGGAGCAGCGATAAATTTTGCCCGGATGGAATATTTTCCGGTTTTGACATTGATGCAACACTGAACTCGGCTTACGTAGTTATGAGCTTATTGTATGGCGATGGAGATTATACCAGAAGCCTGGAATTGGCTGCCAGAGCGGGTCAGGATGCAGACTGCAACCCGTCTACTGTTGGAGGTATCCTTGGGGCAATGCTGGGCTACGAAAAAATTCCTGCCTACTGGAAAATGGGACTGAAAGAATCGGAGGATATTGATTTTAAATACACAAACACTTCTCTGAACAAGGTTTATGCAATTGGATACAACCATGCTATCCAGAATATCCGGCGTAACGGTGGTATAGTGAAAGGCGATTCGGTTTATGTAAAAATACAAACCCCCGTTGCCGTAAAATTTGAACAGGGTTTTACGGGCCTTAATACAGTAAATGAGAAAAGCCTGCAAAACAAAGACATCAAAGAGCTGAGTTTTGAATTTGAAGGAAATGGATTCGTGCTGAAGGGTCAATCCGTCAGAAAATCTTCTGCCGGTACTGAAGGTGTCATTAAACTTGAAATTACCATCGACAATGAGAAAAAGGAAATAGTCCATCTTCCAACCAGTTTTCTAACAAGGCGGAATGAGCTCTACTGGAATTACCAGTTGGAAAACAAGCAACACAAGGTATCCCTGAAAGTACTAAATCCAGATGCTGCCTATAGCCTTGATACATGGAATTATTTTTATTATACTTCTCCCATGTTAAAAAATAAATTTCTCCCATGAGTCCAATAAGTATCAATTATAAAGCTGTATTGTTCTACCTGTGCATCATTTGTACAAATGCAATACAGGCTCAAACAATCCCTTCTAATACCGATGAATCGAAAGTGCCGACATATATACTGCCCAATGCTTTACAGAATAATAAAGGGAAACAGGTACAGTCTACCAAAGAATGGGAAAACTTTCAAAGGCCTTTTATCTATCACCTATATGAAAAAATACAGTTCGGACGATATCCTGACAAAGCTGCTTCTGTAAGTTTTCGGATCATGGAAAGAAACAGTCAGGCTTTGGAAGGATTGGCTACCAGAAAACAAGTCAGAATTTTTTTACACCCAGCTGACACTACCGTATATGTGGACTTATTGATCTATTTCCCCAATGCCGCCAAGCAGCCGGTACCCGTTTTTCTCGGATATAATTTCTTTGGCAACCAGGCAATACAAAACGACAAAGAAATATTATTAACGAATCATTGGGTACAAACCAAAACAAAAGGGGCCAGCAATAATCGTGTAACAGATTCGTCAAGGGGCATTGAAGCCAGCCAGTGGGATGTAAAGGAAATTTTGAATCATGGCTATGCGGTAGCGACAGCCTATTGTGGCGATTTGGAACCCGATAACCCAGACGGTTGGAAATCAGGCATAAGAACTACTTTAAGAGATGTTTTACAAATTCAGCCGGAAGAATGGACCTGCATGGGAGCCTGGGCCTATGGGTTGGGCAGAATCTACGACTACTTTCTTTTGGATAAGCAAATTAATCCGGGAAAAGTAGCTTTGCTCGGACATTCAAGGCTTGGTAAAGCAGCTCTGTGGGCAGCGGCTTCCGATAAACGTTTTGCATTGATTGTTTCCAATGAATCAGGAGAGGGGGGGGCTACCTTATCTAAAAGGTGGTACGGTGAAACGGTAAAAATCATTACCGATAAATTTCCGCATTGGTTTATGCCCCAGTATAAAGCCTATGGAGATAGTGTGGGGCAGCTTCCGATTGATGGCCATATGTTATTGTCGATGATAGCTCCCAGGCCATTATATGTTGCCAGTGCAGAAGGCGATACCTGGTCCGATCCAAAAGGAGAATTTCTTAGTGCAAAGGAAGCAGGTAAAGTGTATGCACTATACGGAAAAAAAGGTATTGAAGAAACGGTAATGCCAGGCCTGCATCAGCCGGTAGGGAATACAATCCGTTACCATATTCGTGCCGGCAAACATGATGTAACCAAGTACGATTGGCAACAATACCTTTTATTTGCAGATACGCAATGGAAATAATTAACCCTATTTGAAATGAATAATATGAAAAAAACACTCTTTTTGTATATACTCACTGCTTATGCAGGTGCAATATCTGCTCAAACAAAAGAATCAGCTGTTATTAATGAATACTATAACAATTTACGCAGTTCTTTTAATGAAAAAAATGCCCTGCAAACAACGGCATTTGTAGAAAAGTACTGGCGCCTGGCAGGGAATACGGGGTTTAATCAAACCGTTTTTCATATTGAAAAAATACTGCAATCCGCAGGATTTGTAAAGGAAGTAAACCAGGAAAAAGAAGCAGCCCTGACTTATCGGATTGAGACCAGGAAAATGCGCAAACCAACATGGGAACCTGTGAGTTCTTCTTTAACGATTGTAGGCCAAACAGCCGCATTATTACAATCAACTACCAATCGAAACATGATTGCCATCAACTCGGCTTCAACACCTGAGAACGGTGAAACCGCTGAAATTATTTATGTGGGAAAAGGTACACGAAACGATTTTGAAGGCAAAGACCTAAAAGGGAAAATTGTTTTTGGAGAAGCATCAGCAAGCTCCTTGTACAACAATGCCATCAAAAAAGGTGCCATTGGAGTATTGTCTTACTCAATGCCCAAGTATACCCAACCGGAAAAATATACCAACTCTATTCAGTTCCAAAGCATACCTTACCAGGATACTACCATACACAAATGGGCCATTATTTTATCATTTCAGGCCAAAGAAAAACTAAAAGCCGCACTGGCCAATGGCCCGGTACAGGTAAATGTGAAAGTGGCTTCTAAAATCTACCCCTCAGAGGAACTAACGATTGTAGCCAATGTGCGTGGGAATAGCCACCCGGATGAGCGTTTTGTTTTTAGTGCACATATACAGGAGCCCGGTGCGAATGATAATGCCTCAGGAGTTGGAACACTTGCTGAAATGGCGAGAACTACCGCCGCAATGATCGCGCAAAAAAAATACCAGCCAGAACGCAGCATTACTTTTTTATGGGGAGATGAAATTGTTTCTACTGCACGTTATATAAAAGACGATTCTGTAAGAGCCAGGGGAATTCTCTGGGGGCTGAGCCTGGACATGGTTGGAGAAGATATTGCTAAAACCGGCGGCAGTTTCCTTATCGAGAAAATGCCCGATCCTTCTGCCATCTGGACAAGAGGCAACGACCATCATTCAGAATGGGGTGGAAGTGTATTGCAGGAATCAGATATGTTTCCCCATTACTTCAACGACTTTATTATCAACCGTTGCAGGCAACAGGCAACAGAGAACAACTGGATAATAAATGCCAACCCTTTCGAAGGAGGCAGTGACCATACCCCTTTTTTACAGGCAAAGATTCCCGGACTACTGATGTGGCATTTTACCGATGCTTTTTACCATACGGATGCAGACAGGATAGAAATGGTTTCTGCTGCTGAAATGCGGAATGTGGGTATCAGTGCATTGGCAACTGCTTTCACACTCTGTGCTGCAGATGAATCAACCGTATTATTGTTGATGGATGAATTTATGAAAAGCGCAGCGGAACGCCTGAAAACTGAATTTGATTTGAGCAAAGCAGCTATTAAATCCGGAGCAAAAATACAGGATGAACAGCATATCGTTCAGGTATGGGCAAGCTGGTATAAAAAAGCTTTATCAAAAATGAAGGAAATTAATATAGGAGGTAAAAC
>JBDKLG010000023.1:0-4606 GCA_039795695.1 Bacteroidota bacterium | reverse complement strand
TGCTGTTGGTAAAATGAAAACGATTTTCAATGGGTATTTTTCCTTCAAAGTCTTCAGGCAATTCTTTCATGAATATTTTAAGAGGAGAGAAAATTTCTTTTAGTGCAAAAAAACTGCCTTCTTTTTCCCTATGCGGCCCCAGTATGCCATCATTGGCATTCAAGCCATTCGCATCAAGGGTATTGTTAAAATCTGTTCTAATCACCGCTTCATCCAACATGGCCCAGATAAAACCACCACCGCTTCTTTTTGCATGCCAATGCAGTTCCCAAAAATCGCTCATGGCCGATCCACCACCTCCATCGTCCTGGGCATGCAGGAATTCGGTAGGCATATAAATCAATGAATCATTCAGTATTTTCTGTGTACTGTAATAGTCTTCGTAATGATTGCAGTCTATTCCATTAAATGCATTGCCCGGCCTGTGATGTGGATGAATTACGGGCCTTTGGGAATAATCCCATTTTAAAAACTCTTTATCAAGGTCTTTATTGGTGCCTCCCTCATTGCCATTATCCCAGAAAATAATGGATGGATGGTTCAGGTCTCTCTGCACCATTTCTTTTACCAGTTTTTGCCCCACCGGAGTGCTGTAATATTTCTGCCAGCCTGCAAGCTCATCCAATACATAAATGCCGAGTGAATCGCATAGCTCGAGAAATTTTTTATCGGGCGGATAATGCGAACAGCGTACCGCATTCATGTTCATTTCCTTCAGCAACTGCACATCCTGTAGTTGAATGGCATCATTCAAAGTTCTTCCCGTTTCTGGCCAGAAACAATGACGATTAACTCCTTTCATTTTTACCTGAACTCCATTCAGGTATATACCATCGCCTTTTCTTATTTCAATTGTTCGGAAACCAAATTTCTCTGTGGTATGGTACAATGTTTTTGAAACATTTTTCAGGTATACATTTACTTTATACAAATGAGGGGTTTCAGATGTCCACTGTAAAACCTTGGCCAGTCTGGTTTGTAGCGTAATAACGGAATCACCCTTTCGCAGGTTTGATTGAATCCGATTGATGATATGACCATTGACATCCGTGATTTCTGCAACAAGGGTTCTTTGTTCCTGTACATTTTTCAGAAAAACCTGCATACCAAAACTGCCATCTGCCCTTGCATCAATAGCAGTATAGTCTATGTACTCCCTGGGAACTGCTTCCAGATAAACGGGGCGGAATATTCCTCCAAATACCCAGTAATCGGCCAGTCTTTCGGCATTGTTAACACTGGCATCATCACTCATTTTGCTTACGGTGGCTTCCAAAAGGTTTTGCTGACCAAATTTTAGCTTACTGCTTATATTATACTTGAATCGATAAAATGCTCCCCGATGTTTGTCCCCTGCCGGTTTACCATTTATTTTAATTTCGGTATCCGTCATACTTCCTTCAAATACAATAAATACTTCTTTGTCTTTCCATGAAGCAGGCACGGAGAATTTGTATTGATAGATCCCTTTTTCATCATTAAACCGGAAATTTTTCCCGTTGGTTTTGTAGTCCCGGCCATAATTATAACTACCAAACCCTTGCTGTTCCCAGCAGGAAGGAACAGGAATTTTTGTCCAGTAACCGCTTTGTCTTCCGCCGGTACAATAAAAATTCCAGTCAACGGTGTGGTCACTTCCGGTACCTGACAAATATTGCACCTGCTTAGTTTGTGCCTGCACAATAGTTAGAGAGAATAACCAAACAAGTATGCTTATTTTTTTCATGGCTCTCTTTTAATCCTTTCAAGTTACTGAACAATTTCAAGTCCGCTAATCACTACCGGGCCCAATAAACCTGCTGCTTTTGGCTGCCATTTTGCAGCAGTAAAAATTCCATCGGCTCCCCTGTTTTGCGGTAGTCTTGAGGGGAAATTCGTATTATAGAATTTTTTCCAGACAACCCCGGCCTTCTCCAGGTAGGCAATCCGGTTGGGCATGCCATTGGTGATATTAACCTGTAGCAAATTGTCTTCCTTGAATAAAGCGGCAGGTATCATTGCTTTATACACTGGTCCCAGTAATACAGTTATTTTTTTTCCGTTCAGAATCAGTTCTGCGCTTTCCTGAACATTTCCCAGATCAATCACATAATTCTCTGCCTTAAAACCTGGTTTTTTAAAATGGATACTGTATTGGGCAGTACCACTAAAATTTTTCACTTCTTCGCCCGGCAAATCTGTCCAGGAGCCAAGTGAAGAACTTGTTGTTTCTGCAGGTAATACTGGTCCTCCGTTCAAGAAACGGATTGCCCATTTTCCCTCCAATACCTGTTTATTTTCGGTTCTGCGATAGTAAGGGTATGGATTCAGTTTTAGTTGGCTGCTCATTGTTTGCAGTATACAGGTTTCACCTGCTTCCAGCTGGAGTAATACCTGAACCATTCCATTTTCAATTCTTGTTTTAGCAACGCCCCCCTTCTGATTCATTGGATCAAATAATAAAATATTTTTCTCCTTTACTTGCAGCGGAACCCATTCATTGACCGCGGTCTTTTCCGGATTTGAAATGAAATAATAGTGACCGCCTGCATAACTGCGCCGGGCATATTGCAAGCCCTTATCAACCAGTTTTTCCCGTTGCGTATGGGCGGCATCCAGCAATTCATCGAGATTGCTACCCAGCAAAAAAGCTCCTTTGCCTATGATTGCTTTTTTTGCTGATGAATTGGCGATGGCTGAAAACTGTAATCCATTCAATATATCCGTCAGTTCTTTTTGCCTTTCTTGTAAATTGGCCAACCCCGGTACATCCGAAGGCAGGGTTTTATAAAAAATGATATTGGCTCCTGCTTCTGCCGAATACTTGAGTTTTCGCAGTGTTTCGAGTGGTATCAGTTTCACATCAGGCACTACAATTGTTTGATAATTTACATCACCTGTTTGCAGAAAAGCTCCCTTGTTTTTAATTCCGAGCACCTGCTTATCAGAAATCAGGTCAAAAGCATATCCTTGCTTCAATAACCATTCTGCACTTGATTTAAAAACAGTTTTATCAAAACCTTCCATGCCGTCAAAATGGAGCAAAAGATCTCTGCCCATTTCTGCGATCCGGTCATTAAAAGGAAAATACAATAAAAGATTATTATCCTGTTTTCCTTTTTGCAAAAAGCTTTGACATCTGGCAACATAATTATTCAGGGTACCGAAATCTTTCCAGAAAGGATTCGCTGGCGTAAAATGAACAGCCGCATAGAACAACCATCCAGGCCATGCTTCCTTTTGTGGTGAATAATTGGTACCATGCCAGAATACATGGTTTACTCCCCCAACAAAATATTTATCCACGGCTTGCTTTACATCGCCTAAAGAAGACTGGAAATGTTCGTTTAACCAGGTGGCAGTTTCTGAAGAAGCCAATGGCTTTCCCATAACATGTGCAGTGGAAGTGGCAAATTTAAATCGTAGAATATCCGCCCCTTCTGTTTCAGGAATATCTACTACCGCATAGAGGTCTAAGATATTGGCCGGCGAGCCGTGCGACTGGTTTCGCACCATTTTGCTTTTTGCTGAAGCCCAGTGTTGCCAAGGTTTTGTAAAATTATCCAGTAATAAATCTGAAATGGTCTGGCGGTAATCAACCAGTACCCTTCGGCCGATGACTGAGCTGTCTCTGCCAAACAGCTGTGGAATATATTTCCGCAGATCATACCCTCTACGCAGCTGAAATTCCTGCAGGAAATCGGGAGTCCAGTTGCTTTGGCCCCTTGCGTCATCTACTTCATAACTATCGTTGAAGAAAGAACGGATACTGGTAATATCTTTCCCCTGGAAGGCACTATCAAAACGATTCAGATAGTGCTTCAGTGCAATTGCATTAAAATGGTCAATCACATCGCCTTCTCCTCCCGGTGCCGCACGCTCTACCATTTTTCCATGAAAACCGATAAATAATGCATACAGTTTCCAGTTCCCTGCTGGGGCCGTCCAGTTCAGCTTTCCTCCTGTGTCCACTTTGCTGGTAATGTCCAGCATATCACCCTTATCACTGTAAGCAATAATGGTACTTGGGCTTAGTTCCATTTCATATCTTACCTGGTCAAAAGCATAAGCCTGCAAATTTTTGTTCGTAGCAATCGGATATGACAGTTTTTTCAGATCAACCTGCATGCGGCTTTCAGAGCGTGACAAAGGCTGTTGGGTAAAACGCACCGGCTCATTCAGTTGCTCTCCTTCTTTGAGTAAATAAATTTTTGTATTAACGTTTTTACATGCATCTGCAGGCTTAACCCAGGGGCCGCCAAATGGCCAGCCTGTTGCATTGGCCATATCAATGCCCAAACCCAGTCTTTTCCCCTCATGCAGTGTATGCTGCAACATTTCCATCCATTTTGGCGATAGAAAATCTATGAATTCAGTTTCATGTCCCTTTACGCCATAAATAGGTGTTATCTCTAAACCTCCTAGTCCTGCCGACCTATATTGCTGCATAGCAGCGGTCAGATTCTCCTTGTCCACTGCGCTTCCTTCCCACCACCATCTTGTCCATGGCTTAGCCGTTTGGGTAATAACAGGCCATTGCACCTGTGCGTAAGCAGTTATCGAACAAAAAAGAAAGGCGGATGCAATTGTTTTTTTCATCGGTATTTTTTATAGCCGGTTTTATTTT
>JBDKLG010000022.1:0-4868 GCA_039795695.1 Bacteroidota bacterium | reverse complement strand
GGCTTTTTCAACCCTGATACCCGCATTCATCACAAACCGCAGGGGCTCTTCGCGCATATGCTGTTGCAGGGTAAATGTGTACATGCCTTTTTTTAATTTCACCGGCGTTCGGGTAATTCTTGCACGATGATCAAAAATATCGTCCATTCCTGTTCCCAGCCACCCCTTTTTATTATCGGCCAGTGTAACATTGATTAATTGTGTTTTAACCGTATCCCCCGGAGCTTTGATGCCTACTTTCAACCAGATATTATTGAAATGATAGCTGTCTTCGTGGCGAAGAATTAAATAGAAATTATACAGGGAAGCTGTGTCTGTGATTTCAAAACTGAAACCGGGGCGGTTTTCACTTTTCCACTCATGTTCAGGAAACAAAACTGTTTGTTCGAACTGATCCAATGTGTTACAGGCTGAAAAAATTAATAGCAGTCCAAGACCAAATAGGATTTTTTTCACAGATGCCGTTTTTACAAAGATAGAGAAAGCTTTTGCTTATCTTAAATGAGGGGCTTACAGATTCTTTCAATGCCTGATTTTTAGCCAGACCGGCATATCATAATACATTCAATATCTGTTCCTTGGCTTTTTCCAGTTCATCTTTCATCAGAATAACCGATTTCTGGATTTCCGAGTCATAGGCTTTGGACCCGGTAGTGTTGATTTCCCTGCCAAATTCCTGCAAAACAAAGGATAATTTTTTCCCCTTGCTCGGTTCTTTTTCCTGCAGGATTGAGCGGAAATAATCACAATGGTTTTTTAATCTTACCTGTTCTTCACTGATATCAATTTTTTCAATATAGTAAATCAGCTCCTGCTCTAACCTGTTGGCATCATAATTCTCCTTGCCTGCATTATCTTCCAATACTTTAACCAATCCTTCTTTTATTTTGGTTCTGCGCCGGGGCTCCATCGTGGCTATCTGTTTTTGGTACTCTTCAATATTGTTCACCCGCAGCAGAAGATCTGTTTCAATGGATTTGCCCTCATCCATCCGGTATGCATTCAGTTGATGAATGGCTTCAGCCAGCACTTTTTCAAAGCATTTCCATTCTTCATCGGAAAGTGTTTCTGTGGAAGGGGTAATTACATCAGGAAGTTTTAAGATGGTGCTCAGGATATCTCCGGTTTGTAATTGCAGGTCTTCCGCCAGTTTGGCAACGGGTTCAAAATAAGCTTTGGCCAAATCCGTATTGATAGATACAGGTTTACCGGCTCCGTTATGCTTAATGGTAATATTACATTCAACGCTGCCCCGCAGCAACCCTTCATTCAACTGGCTGCGGATTTCAAATTCGAAGGGTTTCAGTAATGCGGGTATATTCAATCGCAGGTCGAACTGCTTGCCATTTAATGAACGAATTTCTGCCAGATAGGTTTTATCTGCCATTGTTTGTTCTGCCCTGCCATAACCAGTCATGGAATGTAACATACTCAGAAAATTATCCGTAAAAGTAACTGAACCTACCCACAATTGCTAAACTGCTTCTTTAAAGTAGTAAGCAGGCCATTTTAGAAATCAATACCCACCCATTTCCGTTTATTCTTCTCGTATTTTTCAAAATTGAATTGATAGAGTTTCCCGGGCCGGTGAGGAACATCCTGTTCCATTTCGTCGATATCTATCAACAGATCCATGGATGCAAATTTCTTACGGAAATTCCGTCTGTCAAGGGTCACATTCAGGATAGCTTCATACAGGTTCTGCAATTCGCGCAGGGAGAACTTATCCGGCAGGAGGTTAAACCCTAAGGGATGTTCCTGTATCCTTTTTTGCAGCCATGCATAGCAGGCTTCTACAATTTCCTTATGGTCAAAAGCCATTTCCTTGATGGCTGAAACCGTGTGCCAGTTTAGCTCATTGTCGTGAATTTTCAACTCATGGTGGTTGATATTCAGCAGAGAACAGTAGGTTACGGTAATTACGCGTCCACCCGGATGCCTGGATGGGTTGCTGAATGTACGCACCTGGTCCAGGAATACATCATTCATGCCTGTGCGCTCTTTAAGTACGCGGTATGCGGCTTCATCCAGTTCTTCATTATCCTGTACAATATCCCCCAGCAGGGAAAGTTTGCCTTTGTACAATTCCAGGTCACTCTTGATCAGCAGTACCTTTAGTTTATTCTCCTCGAATCCAAAAATCACACAGTCAACCGTAAGAGGAACTTTTGGGTAGGATTGAACCAGTTTAACCGCATCTTGAATCAGGTGAGCCTCGTGTAAAACCGGAACAGCATTCTTTTTAGTCATATGTATCCAATATTCAAATAGCGGGCAGCATTACCCACAAACATCGTGGGCGACAAGATACAAAGTTTCAGAATTAATAGCGTTTTTTTGGGGGCTGTTTCAATAGGAACTCTCAAGAACCTTAACTTTATCGGGTAATCAATCATCATGTACAAGAGGGAACAGGTAACTGAATTTCAGGCGGATTTAAGCCATTTTAAAGAAGCGATTAAAACTGGCACAATCAAGCCTGATAAAAAAGAGTTAGGCAGGTTAATCGGCCTGCTTCGTTTTCATGAATACAGGTATTATGTATTGAGTGAACCCCTGGTTTCGGATTTTGAATACGACCAGCTATACCAATTATTAAAAAACATTGAAAATGCCCACCCGGAGCTGATTGTTCCAGATTCTCCCACCCAAAGAGTAGGCAGCAGTTTGAACAGCCAGTTCCTAACTGTGCAACACCTGGTACCCATGTTAAGCCTTGACAACAGTTATAATGCGGATGATCTCACTGATTTTGACAGAAAGGCAAGAGAACTGAGTGGGTTGGAAAAAATCGAATATTGCATTGAACCAAAATTTGACGGCGCCAGTATTTCACTGATTTATGAAAATGATTTACTGGTACGGGCTGCCACCAGGGGCGATGGTGTGGCAGGAGAAGATATTACCACCAATATCAAACAAATCCGCTCGATTCCTTTGTTTGCAGCCTTTTCCAAATATGGTATCAGGCAGGCAGAAATCAGGGGTGAAGTAATCATGAGCAAGCAGTCTTTTGCAAATTACAATGAACAGCTGGTACAGCAGCAATTGGCGCCATTGGCCAACCCAAGAAATGCCGCTTCCGGAAGCCTGCGCATGAAGGATCCGAAAGATGTTGGTCAAAGAAACCTGGATGCTTTTTTATACCATATCAGTTATTATCAGTTAGATGGCACCCCCTCCCATCAATTACTGGCTTCACATAGTGGCAGCCTGCAACTCTTATGGGAATTGGGTTTCCGCTCACCACAGAAAGAAAAAAAAGTAGTCGGCGGTATTGATCCGGTAATTGCTTATTGCCAGGATTTTGAATCAGGCAGAGACAACCTGCCTTATGAAATTGATGGCATGGTGGTAAAAGTGAATGATCTTGTATTGCAGGAAAAACTGGGCATGACTTCCCACCATCCCAGGTGGGCAATCGCTTTTAAATTCAAGGCGAGGCAGGCTACAACCAGGCTGCGTTTGGTAGAGTTTCAGGTTGGAAGAACCGGTGCTGTTACGCCGGTAGCAAAGCTGGACCCTGTTTATTTAGGCGGCGTAACGGTTTCAAGTATTTCGGTGCACAACGAAGAGTACATCAGGGAAAAAGATTTGAAAATTGGCGATACGGTACTCATTGAAAGAGCCGGGGACGTAATTCCACAGATTGTAAAATCACTTCCCGAATTAAGAAATGGCAGTGAGGAATTTATTCTTTTTCCAACAACCTGCCCTGTTTGTAAAAGCGGGTTATTCAAGGAAGATACAGAAGCTGTTTGGAGATGTATTAATATAGAATGCGAAGCGCAGGTAGTAGAAAAAATGATCCACTTCGTAAGCAAAGATGCAATGGATATCAAAAGCTTTGGCGATGCCAATGTGCGCAAGTTTTTTGAGCTTGGCTTACTGAAAGATATTCCCGGCATATACGAATTGGCTTATGAGCAGATTGGCGAGTTAGGCGGGTTTGGAAAAAAAAGTATGGAAAATTTACAGGCGGCTATCGAGGCGTCTAAAAAGCAACCTTTGAACCGTTTAATCTATGGTTTGGGAATTCGGTTTGTAGGCGAAACAACTGCTAAAACCCTGGCCAACTCAGTGGAACATATACTTGATTTCAGCAATAAATCAGAAGAAGAATTGACCCTGCTGGAAGACGTAGGGATAAAGGTTGCAAAAAGTATTCACCAGTTTTTTCAAAACGAACAGAATATCGAAATGCTTCAAAAACTGGAACAGCTGGGCATTTCACTGAAAAATGAAAAAAAAGAAACCATTACGGGAGGTGGTTTGGCGGGACAAACATTTTTGTTTACAGGCACATTAAATAAGTTAAAAAGGAGCGATGCTGAAACAATGGTCGAGCAAAAAGGGGGGCAGATTGTTTCGGGTGTAAGCAGCAAATTGAATTACCTGGTTGTTGGGGAAGATGCGGGGAGTAAACTGGAAAAAGCCAAGAAAATAAATACCGTTAAAATCATCTCGGAAGACGAGTTTCTGGAACTGGTGGCTGTAAATTAGTGCAGTTATTCCTTCCTATAAGAAACCGCTTTTAAACAAGCAAAAAACGGAAACATGTTACAGGCAAGCACTTTACAGTTTTTGAAAAATCTTAAGAAAAACAATGACAAGCAATGGTTTGACAATAACCGTAGCGCTTATGAAGCTGCAAAAGAAGATTTTGCAACATTCATTAACCAGGTAATCCGTGAATTTGGAAAAACCGATGCAACTATTGCCGGGCTTACGCACAGGGATTGTTTGTTCAGAATTAATCGTGATGTTCGTTTCAGCAAGAACAAAGCACCTTACAAAACCAATATGGGGGCAAGTATTGTGGCAGGTGGGAAAAAGTCGCCAATGGCGGGATATTATTTTCACCTGGA
>JBDKLG010000021.1:0-3857 GCA_039795695.1 Bacteroidota bacterium | reverse complement strand
CCCCTTGAGGGATTGGTAGTGGCCGGCGTGCCGTAAAATGCATTGCCATCATATTCAATTGCACCGGATTCTGCAGTGGTTAAACTGGTTCCAGTGCTCAATTTAAAAGGAGCCACAGCTGTTGTTCCGGGACCAATATGCAATTTGGCAGTTGGTGCAGCTACATGCACCCCCACTTCATTTCCTGCCGTAGCAGCATTGCCCAGGATTATCTGGTTGGCAACCGCTCCTGTTCCTATATTAATCGTTTTTACACCCGAAGCCCCCGACCCTATATTGATGGTTTGGGCGGCTGTGCCACCTATGTCTACCAATCCTGTAGAACTACCCGTATTGATGGTGGTGGTGAAATTGGAATTATCATTCAAACTGGTAATGCCCCCTGCTACTGTTAGGCCACTTAAAGTACCTACCCTTGTAATATTTGCCTGTGAAGCTGTAGAAATGGTTCCGCTAATGGTAGCACCGGTAATATTCCCCGTTACGGTTAATGCCCCCAATGTCCCAATTGTAGTGATATTCGGCTGAGAAGCGGTTTGAATCGTTCCGGTTAAGTTAGTCGCACTGATTGTTGTGGCAGTAACCGTTCCGGTCACATCAATGCCCTGTGCATCCACGAAATTTGATACTACTAAAAGCATTCCGCCCAAAAACCATTTCCATCGCATCATCCTGAACATTTTGCGGTAAAATTAAACCACTGTTCCCCCCGATGCCCTGAATGCGAATTATAAGTGGGTTAGAAAAAGATTAGAATTTAATTAGAATTTGCCATTTACCATCCCCCATTGAGTAGAAAGCTTTGATACCAGTTTTTAAGTTGCTACCATTGCTGCAAATCCAATAACTAAAAAAGCCCTGAATCCAGGGCTTTTTCTATAATCAGTTGTTTGATTAAACTTTGAAGTGAGAGAAAGCCTTATTGGCTTCTGCCATACGATGCGTATCTTCTTTCTTTTTGAAAGCGGCTCCTTCACCCTTGGCTGCTGCAATAATTTCATTCGCCAGTTTATCAGCCATGGTACGGCCATTCCTTTCGCGGCTATAGCGGATCAGCCATTTCATGCTCAAAGAAATTTTACGGTCGGCACGAACTTCAGATGGAATCTGGAAAGTAGCACCACCAATCCTGCGGCTTCTAACTTCAACTGCCGGTGTTACATTGGCAATGGCTTTTTTCCATGCTTCGTATCCGTCTTCACCTGTTGCTTTGGTCACTTTATCAACTGCATCATAAAAAATATTGATAGCAGTGCTTTTCTTTCCCTGCCACATCAGGTTATTGATGAAACGGGTAACCAGTTTATCGTTAAAACGTCCGTCAGGAGCGAGGGGTAATTTTTTGGCTTGTGCTTTACGCATGGTATTTGCGAGTTATTGATGAGTGAATTTGCGAATTATTTTTTTGCCTTCTCTTTCTTGGTTCCGTATTTAGAACGGCTCTTCTTGCGATCTTTTACTCCGGCAGTATCGAGGCTACCACGTACAATATGGTAACGCACACCCGGCAAGTCTTTTACACGACCACCACGAATCAATACAATTGAGTGTTCCTGTAAATTATGACCTTCACCCGGAATATAGGCAATTACCTCAATCTTATTGGTCAAACGCACTTTCGCTACTTTACGCAGGGCTGAGTTTGGTTTTTTGGGTGTGGTGGTGTACACACGTGTACAAACCCCACGACGCTGTGGACATGCATCCAAAGCCCTTGATTTACTTTTGGCCCTGATAATTTCGCGACCTTTTCTAACTAATTGCTGTATTGTAGGCATTCTAAACCGTTTAAAATTTCGGACGGCAAAGGTAATGGCTGGAACTGAAAATCCAAAATGTTTTCCAAAGATTTACCCCAATTTTCAGGTCTGAATGAACAAATCTCCCCTATTTAGCCTAAGAAAGAAGCAAAAAAAGGTGAATAACTGGTTAAAAACCAATTTGTTCGTGTAATAAATACCCTTGGACTTCCTGTTTTTTCACCCATAATTAACCAAGCAGATAATATTCAGCATAAGCCGATTATTTTGCCCCTACCCTCCTTTACTGACTGAACTCATTTTTAATCAAATGACCAGGCTATGAGGAATTTTTTACCCTGTTTTTTCTTCTTTTTATGGACGGCCGATACAAATGCCCAGTCCCCTGCTACGCCTATTGCTTATTCCGTTGCGGGCAGCCAATACCAGCAAAACTTTGATGGATTGCCCTTAAGCGGCACATTTTCGGTTTTGGGTAAAGGTCCTTTTAACTTTTCTGCCCCACCCATCAATGCTGCAGGTCTTGCCGGTTGGCAATACCTGCAAATTGCCGGCAGTAATGCAAATGCCAGTTTTTTAACAGGCACAGGTTCATCTACAGGAAATGGAATCTATGATGTGGGATTATCGGCATCTGCCGACAGGGCACTGGGCACACTTGCTTCCGGTTCGGGTATTGCTGCATTTGGCATGCTAATGACTAATCAAACGGGTATTTTATTAAATAAAATAACCATCAGTTTTACTGCAGAACAATGGAGAAAGGGTGGCTCGGGAAATAAAAATACCTGGACCTTTCGCTATGCGACAGGGCTCTTGAATCATCTTGATCAGCAAAATCTTTTAACTGAACCCGGACTGAATTTTTCATCTATCCAGTATACAACGGGTGCAGGCAGCTTAAACGGCAACCTTACCGAAAACCAACAAACAATTACAGTTAGCATCAGGAATATTATTTGGAAACCAGGCGAACAGATTTTACTGAGATGGGACGATGCTGATGAAGCAGGCAGCGATGACCTTGTTGCCATAGATAATTTTCTTTTCGCTGCCTCTCTTGAAAGCAGCCCTCCCACCATACTCAATAACAAAATGACTGCTATTGGGGCAAGTTCTGCAATAATTAGTGCTACCATCAATGACAATTTCGCTACTACAACTGGCTGGTGCAAGATTGACACAGCTGCAGGTTTTTCTTTTCCATTTAGCATTCCTCTTAAGCCTGATACTATAATGGCAGGTGAGGGAAATAAAATTTTGCAGGCATCTATTACCGGACTAAAACCCGCCACCAATTATTTCTACCGGGTCTATGCCTGGAATACCAATGGTACAAGCGTTTCAGAAACCGACAGTTTTAAAACAGCTGTGAGCCCTCCCTTGCTAATTACCCTTGCTCCGTCAAAAATTTCAAACAGCTCTGCCCTGCTGGGAGGAAATATTATTTCTACCGGAGGTGGAATAATTACCGAAAGGGGAATTGTATGGTCGGTCTGGAACTCTCCTGTTATCACAAAAATATTGATGCCCGGAAATGATACGGGCAGTTTTAGCAGGTCAGTTAACCTATTACCGGAAGGCGCTGTTCTGATGGTAAAAGCTTTCGCCACTAATGAGTCTGTGACGGTTTATGGCGATTCAGTGAAGCTGGTCACTCCCACACATATTACCTCCTTCAAAAAAATCGGAGACATCAAAACAAATAAGGATACCATTTCTTACCTACTAACTACTGCCCAGCCGATTGATGGAATGAGTGAAAACAATTTTTCTATTGCCGGCAAAAAAATATCCAACCAAAAAATAACTCAATTGATTCATTCAAACAATAGCTATACCATCCTGGTTTTTTCAGGAATCGGCAGTGGTGAAATGCAATTGATTTTTCACAACGACCATTCTCTTTCCATTCCTGTAACTAATTTACCTGATACCAGTACAGATATTACTATAATTGATAAATCACCTCCGCTTATAAAATCAGTATCAATACCAAACAGGTCAATGAAAACCGGAGATACGGTTCCTGTGAGGCTGATTACCGAAGCCGATCCTGATACATTCCTGCTCTTTAATGGACATATAGGGAATTAT
>JBDKLG010000020.1:0-11537 GCA_039795695.1 Bacteroidota bacterium | reverse complement strand
TTTTTATCTCGACTTAATGCTATGCGTTGAAATAAAGCAGAATTAATCTGTCGTTTCATTTCTCTGAAACTCCAATTCTCTTTGATTGTCTGCTTTTCATAGAAAGTTCTTGTCAGGTCATCTGAAACGGTCAACAATTCAGCATAATGACTCCAACTCAATTTTCCAGACACTGTCTGGAATTTTTGGTGCTTGATATAAAATAACCTGCACAAGTAAATATTGCTCTTGCTGAAACCTTTGCCATATTTTGTTTTTAAGTCTTTGGCAAGATTTGTCAGCAAAGCACTGCCATAATCCGCTTTTTCTTTTCCCTGCTGCTCAAATTCAACAATGTATCTGCCAATTTCCCAATTTGCTTTTACTAACTCGGCGTTGATTGTTTTGATAGCATTTGCCCTTGCTTTTTGAAGGGTAGAGCCAATATTATCAAGTAGCTGGTTGTATTTATTTTTACTAAGATTCATTTAGTGTTTTAAGCAATTAGGTTTCACAAAATACGTAAATGTCTGCTTAATGTGTGTTGTATTACTGATTGATAAATAGCATTCTATTGATGGGTGGTGGGCGATGTGTTGGAATTTTTAACTTTGTGTCAGGGTTTTGCCTGTCTAAGAACCTGCTAAAATTAGTCTGGGGGTAGATGAGTAAAGTCACGAATACTCGTATCTGTGCCAAATACTGTTTAGGGTTGCGTACAACTATTCGTTTTATATTTGTCTGCAATCACTCAAAATGCCAATTTTAGCCCAACCTATTTTTAAACCGCCTTTTTTGCAGCGCAACGGACACCTGCAAACCATTTTCCCCAGCCTGTTTCGAAAAATCAGGTTTACTTACCAGGAGAGGGAAAGACTGGAACTGCCCGACGGCGATTTTGTTGACCTTGACTGGCACAGAATTAAGTCCTCGAATACGCGTTTGGTCATTATTACCCATGGTCTGGAAGGTGATTCCAAAAGGCATTATGTATTGGGTATGGCAAAAATATTTACTGAAAAAGGATATGATAGCCTGGGGTGGAACTGCAGAAGTTGCAGCGGAGAACTCAATCGTTTGCCCAGGTTTTATCACCATGGGGATGCGGATGACCTGAAGAAAGTGATTGAATATGCGATAGAAAAAAAGGGATATGAGGAAATTATTCTCGTGGGATTCAGTATGGGCGGGAGCCTTAGCTTAAGGGCCGTAGGAGAAAACCCGGACTGGGTACCGGCTGCCATTAAAAAAGTAATTGCTTTTTCTGTACCCTGCGATTTGCTCACGAGTGTAAAAATCCTGTCGACATCCACCAATAAAATTTACAGTTCCCGTTTTTTAAAAAAACTGGGTGTTAAAATCAAAGCCAAGGAAAAAATATTTCCGGGCTTAATCAGTTTTGCCGGATATAAAAAAATCACTCATTTTATCGATTTCGACAATCGTTACACTGCGCCACTTCATGGATTTAAAGATGCCTACGATTTTTATACCAAAGCAAGTGTAAAACCATTTTTAAAAAATATCCGGCTACCTTCTTTGATTGTACAGGCAAAAAATGATTCTTTTTTATCGGCCGAATGTTTCTGTTATGAAGAAGCCCGGAACAACCCCTTTCTTTTTCTGGAAATAACCGAATCCGGCGGCCATTGCGGGTTTATGGAGAAAGGCAGCGATTATACATGGGCAGAAAAAAGGGCTGTTGATTTTTAATGCCGGCATCATTCTTATTTCACCACAACTGCAACCTAAGCCGGGTTAATCGATACCTATCTGCGAAAATCTGCGCAATCTGCGGGAGAGTTTTTTCCCGCAGATCTCGCAGATAGGCGCAGAAAAAAAGACTGCTGATTTTTAATACTGGTATCATCCTTATTTTACCACAACTGCAACCTAAGCCGGGTTAATCGATACCTATCTGCGAAAATCTGCGCAATCTGCGGGAGATTTTTTTCCCGCAGATCTCGCAGATAAGCGCAGAAAAATGGGCTGCTGATTTTTAATGTGGTATTAAAGTCGCGATTGATAAGCCACCATCATCCTTATTTCGCCATAACTGCAATCAAAGGGAAGATTATCTTTCAGCAGTTTCAAACTGAGCCCGCCGTATTGCTGAATAGCGGCAGCAATAATTGCCTGTTTCTTTTTGGTAACAAAATCATCAATAGCCAGTTCGCCTGTTTTAACATAAAAGCTCAAATGTGTTTCTATCGTAGTAATGGCCAGCTTTCTTTCATCGGCAATTTGGCTGATTGTTTTGCCGGAACGGTAGCTGTCTAAACTGATTTTTTTGGTTTCAGTATCTCTGTCCGTTGCCGCTACTGTTTTCTTTTGACGCATCGGTTTCTTGAGCTGCATCTGCGTTTCCAGCTGGTGTTCGTTGCAATAATCCTGTATCAATTCAAGAAAAGCAGCACCATATTTTTCTAATTTAAAAGCACCAAAACCCGAGATATGCGGAAGGTCCGATTTGGTTAATGGTAAATAAGTGGCCAGATCGAGCAGAGAGCTATCGCTGAAAATTAAATAAGCCGGCACATTTTCTTCATGCGCAAAAGTATTTCTCAGCTTTTTCAATGCTTCAAACAATGCCTTATCATAACTGTGTTGCTGGAAAATTACCGGCTCTTTGGCAATGTTGATTTGAACAGGGGCCGATAAAAAAACTTTTTCTCCCCCGAATAAAACAGGATGGCTTTTCTCTGTCAGTTTCATCACGGGGTACTCTCCTTCGCTTTGTTGCAGGTAACCAAAATGCAGTAATTCTTTTACATAGTGCAGCCATTCTTCCTTTGGCTTATCTTTGCCAACCCCATATACAGAAAGCTTTTTATGCGCTTCCCTCATTTTTTCGTTATTACTTCCCCTGATGATGTCTACCACATAGCGCATGCCGAAAGACTGGTTAATACGATATACCGTACTCAGTATTTTTTGTGCGATTACGGTACTTTCCTGTAATTCGGGCTTGTTCAAACAATTGTCGCAACTGCCACAGTAATCGGGTGCTTTTTCACCAAAATAATTGAGCAGGTATTTTCTCCTGCAGGTTCTTGTTTCGCATAGCTGCACCATTTTGTCCAACTTCTGCAACAGGGTTTTGGTTTGTTCGGGATTATTCTCCACCTGTGCAAAGCCCTTGAGTTTCATCACATCACCTGCTCCGTAAAAAAGGATGGCTTCACTGTGCAAACCATCCCTGCCTGCCCTGCCGGTTTCCTGATAATAGCCTTCTATATTTTTGGGTAAATCGGCATGCACCACAAAGCGCACATTGCTTTTGTTGATGCCCATTCCAAAAGCAATGGTGGCTACCATTATTTTGATATTGTCTTTTAAAAAAAGATCCTGCCGCTCATCGCGGGTATTCTTTTCCAATCCTGCATGGTAGGCTTCGGCGCTGAACCCATCTGCTTTTAAATTCTCTGCTAGTCTGTCTGTTGCGGCCCGGCTTAAACAATAAATAATACCACTGTCTTCTCTGTGTGCTTCCAGGTATTCAACCAATACATCGTAGTAATTTTTTTTGGGCTTCACATAATAATAGATATTGGGCCTGTTGAAACTGTTTTCAAACAGGCGGTAGGCTGTTAATGCCAATTGCTCGATGATATCATTGCGGGTAATGGTATCGGCTGTAGCTGTTAAAGCGATTACCGGAATAGTGGGAAAACGCTGTTTTAACTGGTTCAGCACCCGGTAATCCTGCCGAAAATCGTGGCCCCACTGGCTGATACAATGGGCTTCATCGATCGCAAACAGGGATACTTTTATTTCCTGTAAATAATTCAGAAAGGATATTTCTCCGCCTACCAGCCGCTCCGGTGCCACATACAATAGCTTTAATTCGTTCCGCTGTAATTGCTGTAGTATCAAAGACTGCTCAGCGTTGCTTTGTGTGCTGTTTAAAAAAGCCGCTTTTACCCCACTCAATACCAGTGCATCTACCTGGTCTTTCATCAAAGCGATCAGCGGACTAACCACAATGGTTACTCCGGGCAAACAAAGTGCCGGAACCTGGTAGCATAAACTTTTACCACCACCTGTTGGCATCAGCACTACTGCATCTTTAGCCTGCAGCAGCTGAGCAATAATGGCTTCCTGGTTATGTCTGAATTGGGTATACCCAAAAACAGTTTTCAGCACATGGTGGGCCTGGGTAATCGTATTTGGCATATGAGGCTGCAAGGTAGTCTGAGAAAAGGGTTTTTGATTAGGTATTTGTACCTAAGTATCCGACAAAATTATCTTCGGTTAATGAATGGTGTTCGTAAAATTACCCCCTGATAATTCAATTATTTAGTCGCAGATTGACAGATGATTGTTCTGGTCAAATTCTGGCACATATTTATATTGAACGATGCATAAGCGGTAAGATAGAAAAAGCGCAGAAATTTCTTTCTGCGCCGGGTTGATTGGGTTAGTAGAGAAAATTTTACTTATAGATTCCTGATCCAGATATTACGATAACTCATGGCTTGTCCGCCATCATTGCCATGATCCTGCAGTACCAATGGCTCTTTCTCTCCGTGCGCAACATATACGGGTTTACCTATCCATTCGGTATTTCCTTTGATAGCCACATTATTCTGAACCAATACGCCATTGTGCAAAACGGTTATTCGGGCAGGCGTCTGCAGTTTACCGTCTGCAAAAAATTGTGGTGCGGTAAAAATAATATCGTAAGCCTGCCATTCGCCGGGTTTTTTGCTGGCATTGACCAGCGGGATATGCTGTTTATAAATACTGCCTGCCTGTCCGTTTACATAAGTAGGGTTATCATAGGAATCCAGTACCTGCAATTCGTATCGGCCCATCAGAAAAATGCCGCTATTACCTCTCGACTGGCTTGCTCCGGCAATGATGGCCGGTTCGCGCCATTCGATGTGTAACTGGCAATCGCCAAAGCCTTGTTTGGTGGCAATATTGCCCGACCCTTTAACAACAGTGAGTGCACCGTCTTTGTCGATCTTCCATCCCACAGCACCTCCTTTCTCCTTTTCCCATTCTGATAATTCTTTACCATTGTATAGTATGATGGCATCGGAAGGGGCGTCGGTGCTGAGTTTACCGGGTGTGACCAATTTAGGAACGGGTTCCCAGATTTCTGTTTTAGCGGCTTCTTTAACCAGGCTGTCCTGGTTAATTTTTCTTTGGGCAAAAGAAGTGGCATGTATGCCTGCCAATAAGCAACCAAGCAATATTATTTTTTTCATATACCGTTTTAACGACCTGAATGTAGCATTTATTTGTGCATCCTGCAATTGGCTGTTGAAAAAAATCAGCTCCATCAACAGCTTTTGGCCGCTTCTCTTTGGGTAATGCTGTTTCCTTCAGTTCCGGCAACCCATCCCCTGCAATTAGCCGCATTGCAATGGCATTGAAAGGGTTCCATTTGTTCATCCAGAAATCCGGCATAGTCTAAAGTCAGTTCTTCACCGCTGCCAATATCTTTTAGTGCCACTACGTCCAGCCCATCATAACCCGTATTGGGATTGCAGGAATGGTTTTGGGGTGCCCATTCGGCGGGGTTATCATCCCATAATAAAAAGACTTCCCGGCTAAGGGGGTAAGCATAACGGCGAAAATCCATGCGGGCTTCTTCTTCCCAGTTTTGTGCTACATTTCTTTTGGTGATGATGCGCTGGGCACGCCCTTCTCCTGTAAATATTTTTTCGCCGGCAGCGATGGGCCGTTTGGCATAAATGCCATAACCATTGATGGCATTGCCTTTCATGGCATATTTTTTCTGCTTACGTGCATAGCGGGCCATCCCTTCTGCGATTATCTGCTTTAAAAAACCGGCCTGCCCAATACCATCAAACTGTAAAATAAAATCAGCCGAGCCCTCGTAACCATTGGAATAAAAAACAGAACAGGTAAAATTTATTTCAAGAAAACAAAGCCGGCCTGCTGCATTCATCCTGAAATCAAGCCGGGCATATCCTTCTCCGTTAAATCCCCTGAAAATTTTTACGGCAGCTTCTTTTAATCGTTGCGATAATACGGGATCCTTACAGGGAATATTGGCATCGGGATGCAATTCTGCCGTTTTTAAAGCATAGGTTTTATACTGAAACCCTTTGGGGAAAATGTATTCAACGGGCTGAAAACCTGTAACCGATTTCCCGTTGGCATTGGCGGCAACCAGCACGGTAAACTCGCGTCCATCAATATATTCTTCCGCAAGCAGCTCTGGGTATGCTTCCAGGCTTTGGTTTACTTTCCGGATAAAAGCCTCTTTGCTGTGAATAAGCGACTGTTCATCCACACCCAGGCTGTCGCCTGCTTTTGCCGGTTTCACAAAAATGGGGAAGGGAATTTTATCACAGGCAGAAATTATGTCTGCTTCTTTTTCAATCAATGCATAAGCAGGTGTATCCACCCCTGCACAGAAAGCCACATATTTCATCAGTTCTTTGGGCGGGTCATACAACAAAACAGTGGGTCCTGTATAAGGCAGGTTCAGCAATTCCAGTGTTTGAATAACATCGATGGAAGGAACTTCCCATTCAAGGTAGCCTTCGCAGAGGTTAACGAATATGTCGTAACCCTTGTACTGCAAGGATTTCAGCTGTTTGTAGGTAGTAAGCTTATTCAGGAATACATGGTCAATTGTTGCATCCGGTAACAAATGGGAGAGATTACGCGGCGGATCATAGTATTGATAATCCACAGCGCTTGTTGAATAATCGGGTTGTAGTACACAGATTTTCATGGTTACAAAATCAATAGAAAAAAATCATGGTAAACGAATCGGTTCTTTTCTCCGGAATGCATCGTTGATGATATGAACAATCAGCCGGGTGAATGAGATACCGCTCATGCGCAAGATAGCACCAATAGAGGTAAAATTTTCATCTTCACTGATGCCGCATTGGGCATTCGCTTCCAGCACATACAGTTTTCCTGTTGCCGCATCCATGCGGATATCAATCCTGGTATAACCTGTTCCACCCAGGGCAAGGTAGGCATCCAGGCTAATCTGTTTCAAAGCGTTGTGAAGCGAGGGTTCCGGTTGTGCATATTCGTAGAAATTAGCTTCTTCGGGCATTGCAGCTTCCTCTTCATAAATTTCCCATAGCCTGTCGAAGGATAAAAACTTTTCGGTTTCTTTCAATGAAGGATGAAAAATTCTTTCTACCGGATCCAATACCCGGCAGCTTTCCGGAAAGCAGGCCGAGCCTACGATCATCGTGGTAAATTCTCTTCCTTTGATAAAGGATTCTGCAATAATACCATCGGTTACCAGGTTCCATCCACGGTAGCCTTCAAACATTTTGGTTACCTGCAACTGCAATTCTTCTATGGTATGAACAACATTCTTCACACCCACACCCATGCTACCGCCAGAAACAGCGGGTTTCACAATAATGGGTATCCCAAGTTGCCGGAAAAGATTTTCTGTTGATTGGGCCGGAGAAAGAATGGCTTCCCATCTTGCATTGGAAACACCGGCTTTATCGAAAGCCTGTTTCATCGGAATTTTAGAAGTAGTGATCTGGTAGAAATGTTCGTCAGAACCCGTATAAACCAGTCCTTTTTTATCAAGCTCCTTTATAACGGAGATTCCCGGACTTCCGTTGATTTCATCTCCGTCACATAAATTCAGTACTACCGGTAAATAATTTCCCGCTTTTTTTTCGGCATCAATCGTGTCGATGACTGCCCCATAATCCTTCATGGTAACGGGCTGCCATTGCCAGGGGATATCCAGCTCAGCAAATACTTTACCATATTCTGCAATACTTTGAGAGAAATCGTAATAGTAATCAATATGGGCATCTTCTGTAAGCAGGTAAGGAGCCAGTACCCATACTTTTATTTTGTGAACCGGAATTCCGGGAAGCCAGTCGGCAGAAGAAAACATCATTATAGGAGTAATGGCTAAGGTTGATTTTGCAATTGTTCCAGTATAAAATCTGTAAGCCTGAATTTTTTGATTTGTGCTGCTGTAAGGTGTGCCGCCCCCTGTATTTTATGCAAACAGGTTTGGGTTCCGCAGAAACATTCAAAGGGTTGAATCATTTCCCATTCGGTAGATGGGTAGAAGAATACAAACTCATCGCCCGGTTGTATTTCTTTCAATGCCTGAAGCTTCATTAAACTGGTATCGAAGAAAACATTGGGCTCACAGCTATGGTTTACATATTGTAAAAAACCGGGAGACAAAGTAATATGTTTGTTCTTCCCTGTTTGAAGGGTTAGATAAGTGGGTGTATCCAGGGTTTTTTCTGCAGCAAATGCACAGATGATTTCTCCTGTATCAAAAAAAGAAGTTGCGTGTAATGATTTTTCTCCCGTAACACCGTTTTCCATTATGTCGGCAAAGCCATGCCTGCTGATCATTTTATATGCCGAGGTAGAAGCTGAAATCATCTTGGGAACAGGTTATTGATAATAATCTTAAAATTGAATAAAATATAGGTGGGTATTCAATTTAAGCCGCTTAAATACTCCACATTTAGCTGCTAATTATTAACATGTAAGCAAGTGTTTAAAATTAAATCAGCAGAAAACTTAGCCGCAGATTAGCTGTTTATCCGCCTGGTCGCTTAATTATTGGAAGCGAAGCGGGTAAAATTGTTTTGCTTACCCAGTAAATTCATGATCATTCCGAATAAGATTTCATCCATCATTGCTTTGGGAATGAGGCTGCCGGCTTTTTTTCTTTTCATGGTAATGGCTCAGGTTATTTTATGCCTGCTTACTAAATTAAGGATAATTCAAACATGACGTATAATCATACGTCAATAAATAAGTGCAGAGAATTGACCTTGTTACCTGATGACAAACAAGGACAAGATACTGCTCAGGTTTGCTGCCAATCTTACCAAACTCAGAAAAGAGAAAGGTTACAGCATACGCGAACTGGCTGCTGCATCAGGATTGGAATACAGTCAGATTCAACGCATTGAAAAAGGAAAAGTCAATTTTGCCTTTACTACACTTATTGCATTGGCACAGGGCCTGGACATTGATCCGGCCGGGATTTTAGAGGGTTTTACCATTCCCAGGTAAGCGGTTTATCGCATACAGATTTTAAAGAAGCCCTAAATACCGTGTTTAAACGGTTGCAAAAAAAGTATTGTTACTGTATTTTCCCGTGTAATCACCTATGAAAACCCTGGCATATACCAGAATTTTTCTGTGTAAATAATTGAATAAATGCAGTAAATACGGGGCATTAAAAATGGCGGATTTCAGAAATTAGCCCTGCTTTAACAAATAAAGCATGATTGCCTCAACAATTTAAAATCCGATATCCATGGAAAAGAAAAAAATAAGGGTAATGATTGCCGATGATCATTGCCTTTTCAAAAATGGCCTTAAGAACTTATTGGCCGAAATAAGGGAAGTACTGGTAATTGGGGAAGCCTGCAACGGATTGGAACTGATCAGGCGCGCAGCAGACCTGTTGCCGGATATAGTCCTCACCGACCTCAGCATGCCCATGATGGACGGCATCACAGCCACCAAGGAACTGGTTCGCAGAAAAATATGCAACCGGATCATCGTGTTAACTGCTTTTGGCAAAGAAGAGCCCATTCTAAAAATGCTGGAAGCCGGTGCACTCGGTTATGTGCTCAAGACTGCCGAAACAGAAGAAATCAGTGAAGCTATCCAGACTGTTTACCGGCACAAACCTTATTTCTGCAAAGAGGTAACAGAAAAACTCACAGAAATTGTTTCGAAAAATTACCAGCTGCCTCCCAAACAGCTGGATATCCCTTTTACAGAAAGAGAAAAGGAAATTATGCGCATGATTTGCAGGGAATGCACCAGCAAAGAAATCGCTTATACCCTCAGTTTAAGCAAGAGAACCGTGGAGGGGCATCGTACCCGTATCATGGACAAAATAGGTGCCAAAAGTATTGCAGGCCTTATTACCTATACTTTGGAAAAGGGTATTTACAGAAGACAGCATGCCATTTTTGGGCTTGAAGCAGGCAATGGCAACAGTGAATTGCAGAAACCGGAAGGTACCCTGGTTGTTTAATAGCCCCATTTTTTCATGATTTGCAAATTTTCTCTGGCAGAAAACAGCGGTGTTTTACCCTGATAGGATTCCTGCTCAATAATAAAATGCAGGGTGCCACCTGATTTTTTTCCCAGATCGGTAACAGCCCGGGTATTGGCAACACCGGTACCCAATAAGGTGCTCTCATACCCTTCGGCCATTTCGCCTTTGGCCGATTTGGTTTCATCTTTCACATGCATGGAAATAAACCTGCCCGGATTTTTTTGTACAATTTCATAGGCATTGGCGCCTGTTCCATACAGATTACCCATATCCAGCTGCTGGGCAACAAGTGCAGGGTCGGTATTCGCTAAAATAATATCATATACTTTGCTTCCGTTAAGCGTTTGGGTAAATTCAAAATTATGGTTATGGTAACCAAAACGCATCCCCGATTTTTTACATAGTTCGCCACTTTTATTAAAAACTTCCATATAGCGAAGCATATCGTCGTAGGTTTTACGCAAGGATTCATCCAGCCAGGGGCTGATCACTATTTCCTGACCTACCGTTGCTGCATCTTCTACGGTATATTTCCATGAATCTGAAAACTCTTTTTTGGCAGCATCCCAATGTTCTTTTCCCATCACTGTATGCCCGCTCAGCATTTTCATACCATTGCCTTCCAGTATTTTTTTAAACTCCTTCGCGTCATACCCATAGAATTTCCGGTTAACATAATTGGCATGTTCCACATAATGATACCCCATTTCCGACAAGGCTTTCAGTGTTCCCAGGGGGTCTTGCTTCATATCGTCTCTGACAGAATAAAGCTGGATACCGGTAATGGTTTTAGGGCCAGCAGCAGCCAGTATTGATTGGGGGAAAAAGGCAGTAGCTCCCAGGGCAAGGGTAGATTGGCAAATGAATTTTCTACGGGAATATGGCATGGTTACTGATTTTTTAACCTGAATATAAGCAATATTTGTTTGAGCCAAATAACCGAAACAGATAACTGCTGCTATTTCTTTTTCAAAGGATCCAGCAGATAGGATAGGCCATTGAGTTTGATGACATACATGGTTTCCAGCAAAATGCCCAGCTTCCCTTTGGGAAATCCTTCCCGTTGAAACCATTCAAGGTAATGATCGGGTAAATCGCATAATAGCCTGTCTTTGTATTTGCCAAAAGGCATGCGCATGCTGACCAGGTCCAACAATAATTCGGGCTGCGGTTTTGAACTGTCGAAAGCCATGACCCAAAGTTAAGGAGGTAAACCGTTTTTGTTCCCACACAGTCTCTCGAAGAGGCGGTTTCGGTCTTTTCTGCGCTTATCTCGTAATCTGCGGGAAAAAATCTCCCGCTGATCTCGCAGATTTTCGCAGATAGTGTTGTGTTGCTGGTCAGGAGACCATCAACGGCGAAAAAAGAGAATGGTATTGAAATGATAGAAGACATTTTCAGCTTGGGATTTTTTTCTGCGCTTATCTGCGTAATCTGCGGGAAAAAATCTCCCGCTGATCTCGCAGCTCTTCGCAGATCGGGTTGTCTTGCAGGTCAGGAGACCATCAACGGCGAAAAAAGAGAATTGTATTGA
>JBDKLG010000019.1:0-11832 GCA_039795695.1 Bacteroidota bacterium | reverse complement strand
CTGTACCCTTTACCGTATAAACGCCCTGTGTCCCTGTTGAATAAGTGGCTGTTGTAGCACCTCCAATAATATTATTATCCTGTATCCACTGATAACTGTTTGCTCCTGATCCGCTAAGTATTACATTCTGTCCCGAACATACTGAAGCAGGTACGATATTACTGCTGATCACAACAATCGGCAATGGATTTACAGTTACTACTACCGATTGGGTCGATTGCACAGATCCCGTATTGATCTCCGCAGCATAACTGCCTGTAGTATTAGCTGTGAATGTGGTATTGTTAAAACCAACAGTATTATTGTTCCCATCCTTCCATCTCACAAATGTCTGTCCCGGTCCAATACTTACTGTAATATTTACACTACCCCCCGAACAAAATGTAGTAGCTCCTGATACACTCACCGATGGAATGGCTGTTATCTGCGCCGGTGAAGACACAGTACTGCAACCAGGCCCATTGGTTACCTGTAAGGTATAGGATCCTGTTTGGGTAGCAGTTATCTCATTGCCCGTTTGACCCGATAGCAACACTGCATTTCGGTACCATTGATAGCTATAGCCCAATCCCGTATTTCCCGTAAGCTTAACAGTTCCACCACTTCCCAATACCAGCCCAAAACTACTGGTAATTGTAGCTATCGGAAAACCAGCTACCGTTACTATTGTTGCAGCTGATTCGACTGTACAATTACCCGCTCCCGTTACCACTACCGTATAACTCCCACTTGATGTTGCCGTATAACTTTGATTGATCGCAGCTCCTATCACTACCCCATCCTTATACCATTGATTGCCCGTTGATGATGACGAACTCAATACCACATTTCCCCCACTGCAAAAACTCGTCGAGCCGCCAACACTAACCGTTGGAGCCGGTACCGTAGGAGATATGATTACTGTAGTCGTTCCAACTGCACTTTGGCATCCGTTTACATTTACAGTAAGAGAATAAGTCCCTGAAGCCGCAGTGGTTACATTGTTAATAGCAGGATTTTGTAAGAATGAACTAAAACTATTTGGGCCGGTCCATGCATAAGTGGCTCCCGCAATGGTTGATCCATTTAATGTAAGCGTTAATCCGGCACATATATTCCCTCCGTTAGTGGCTACTGGTGTTGTTGGCAATGCATTCACTGTTACCGATGCCGTTTGTGAACAACCATTGGTATTGGTATAAGTAATGGTGACCGTGCCTGCTGCTATCCCACTCACTAATCCAATACTGCTCACCGTTGCAACCGAACTATTCGATGATACCCAGGCATTCGATACCGCTGCTGTTGCAGATCCCGTTAAACTCGTGGTTGATCCTACACATACACTCAATGTTCCACTGATGGTCGGCAATGCATTCACTGTACCTGTAACTGTTAGGTTTTGAGTGGTGGCACCGGAAGAACTAATGGAAATATTTCCTGTGGGAGACCCTGTGGCTATATTTGTGATTCTGGCATAAACAGTTGTATTACTAACTATCAAATTGCTACCCCTGGTTAGTGTGATTGTATTTGCATAACCACTACCGGAAGTTGTTGAAATTTCATAGCCGGAGGGAGCTGTTATTGAAATATCTCCGGATAAACTACTGCCACTGACCGCAATGGATTGAAATACCGATGCCGTTCCGGAACAAGTGGAGAAGCTGCTTAAAGTACCAGTGACACTAATAGTAGGTATGGCAATATTTCTAAAAACGGAAACTGAGCCGGCTGTCCAATTGGCAACAGCTATATCATTCACATTGTCCCCATCAAGGTCTCCAATAGCCACTGCTTCCGGTCCACTTGCAGTTGTATAATCAACTTTTGCTGCAAAAGAGCCACTTGTTATGCTTCCACTGGTTGCTGTATTTTTAAAAACAGATAATGTATTGCTTCCATAATTTCCAACTGCCATATCCGGTTTACCATCGCCATCTATATCCCCAATATCAATTGACAATGCCCTGTTGCCGCTGGTAAAATCCACTTTTGATGCAAAGCTGACTGAACCGCTGCTTGAAGTATTTCTGAAAATAGAAACAGGGCCGGATGAGTTATCATTTCCTACAGCAATATCCGGTTTTCCGTCACCATCCAGATCATCAACAGCTAATGAAAATGGATAGGAAGCAGCAGATAAATCCACCTTTGCAGCAACCGAAATACTGCCGCTGGAAGAAGTATTTCTTAAAATTGTAACAGTACCTGACAGGTTATTGTTAGCAGTAATAATATCTAACTTCCCATCACCATCAACATCCCTTAAAACCACGGATTTTGGATTGGAAATGGAACTGCTGAGCACAGATTTGGCAGCAAAAGAGGAACTGGAAATACTCCCCGTAGTTGCTGTGTTTCTATACACTGAAACAACATTGGCAGTACCTCCTTGTGATACTACAATATCCGGTTTACCATCTCCATCCAAATCTCCAATGGCGATACCATAGAGGTAGGATAATATACCCGCATCAAAATCTACTTTACTTGCAAAACTGATATTGCCACTTGTTGATGTATTTTTAAAAACAGAGATATTATTATCATTATAGTTGGTTGTAACAAGATCCGGTTTCCCATCCCCATCTACATCACCAACTGCAATTGCTCTTTCTGTTGCATTTCCTGCTGTCAGGTCCAGTTTTGCCGAGAAAGAGGCTGCCGTGATGGAGCCGGCTGTTCCCGTATTTCTGTAAATGGAAATAGTGGTACTGTTTGACCCTACAATAATATCAGCTTTGCCATCTCCATCCAAATCAGCTATTGCTGTTGAAAATGGGTTTGTTGTGGCTGTGTAGTTTACGTTGCTGGCCAATGAAGTTAAAGAGATTGTTGCACCAGCGAATGTGACCAAAAATGGTTTTGAACTTACAGCACTTAAACCGGTACCCGTATTTAAAACAGTAATTAAACGATTTGTTGCACCAGCTGGCACAGTTACTGTTAAACTGTTTGCTGATGCTGCGCTTACCGTTGCCCTGGTAGCCCCAAAAAAAACAATATTATTAGTAGTGGTTGTGTTAAATCCGGTTCCGGAAATATTGACAGTTGTTCCAATAATTCCACTAGTAGGGCTAAAACTGCTTAAAGTCGGTTGTGCAATAGCATACAAAACATTGAATAATAGACTCAATGTAAAAAAAGCATGCCTGACAAGATATTTAAACTTCCGAGACATAGCCATTGAAGGAATCGTAGAATCTGTAATTGATTGATACATCTTACATACTTCTTCCAAATTCATTGTATAAATTAGTTAAAAAATATTTTCGGATTCCTTTTTAAGAAACCCAAACCCTCAAATATAATATTAATGCATTTTGATGCCCCTACTAAGATATTTAAAAAAGCAAATAAATAGTTTCTTCGATACAGGTGGGTATTATTGATTAGTACCCGTTACTGTTCCTGAAAGCCCCCTAGTTAATTTGCTTTGGATACCTAAAGTCCTGAGAAAATTCCCTGTCCATGCGACTCTGTGGTGAAAGAACAAGGAACTTAGCCAGATGCTGATGATTGCGAATGAAAAAAAACTCGATTTTTGGCAAGACAGCACCTATTGTCTTAATTAGCGAATTTTCGGATGAGTGATTGGCGGTTTTTTATGACAGGGATAGCCGATGCTTTTTATGTTGGTCACGCTGTTGAAAGCATTGGCTGGTTATAATAAATAATTGGTAAACCTCCTGTAAAACCAAAAAAGGCCGCAGCAGCGACCTTTCTAAGTGATTGAAAATCAAGTGCCCCAGGCGGGAATTGAACCCGCACTCGCGTTGCGGCGAACAGGATTTTAAGTCCTGCGTGTCTACCAATTCCACCACCAGGGCCTGCCCCATTCTTGGATTTGCATCCAAAAAAAAGCCCGTCACGCCACCGGCGGGACGGGACTCTGAGCGAAAGACCGGGCTCGAACCGGCCACCCCGACCTTGGCAAGGTCGTGCTCTACCAAATGAGCTACTTTCGCGAATGATTTGTAAGAACTAAATTGGGAGTGCAAAAATAACCATCCAAAGTTGCTGACAAAATTTTTTATCGCTTTTTTACTTGTAAACGGGTTTGTATTCAGAGCTTTTTTGCACTTCTACATCCGGCTTACCCTTGAAACGCTGGTTATACAAGCGATAACATCCGCCCAGTACAAAAGCTAAAATGCAGAATACCTGCAGGTAAAAAAGGAATCTTGATGAGTTTACCCAGTTTTTGGTAAAATCTTTCTCTTGTGACTCGTTGATTTCTTGCGACATAATGGTTAGTTACTTTGCAAAAATAAGGTACTGATTCAAATTATGATGCCTTCTTTTGAATAATTTCCTGAAAACGGGTATGCTTCCGGATAAAATATTGCCAAACCAGGGAACCCGCATACACTCCCTGCAGGGAAGACATTGGCTTAGGCGGATAAGTATTTTTTTTACGCGACCTGAAGAAATAGAATAAAACCGCTATATGAGCTTTCAGGATGGCAGTGAAAAAATAAGTATCGCCCGTAAAAAGCCCCTTCCAGGCTGAAATAGTGTCCAATCCTATCCGAACTGGCAGTTTCCAGGCCAATTCCTTGAAAGGAAGGTTTTTACAGAGCATGATCAGGTTATTCCTGAAATTGAGAAATACTTTACGCCCTCCCCTGGGTAAAGTGCCTGCACCAACATGGTACACCACCGAAGCGGGACAGGATTTGATGCGATGCCCGGCCAGCTGCATTCTCCAGCACAGATCTATCTCTTCCTGGTGTGCAAAAAAAGAGCTGTCGAGTCCGCCCAATGCATGGTAAACAGAAGCCCGTACAAACATGGCAGCACCTGATGCCCAGAAAATATCGGATTGCTCTTCATATTGCAAATTGTCTGTTTCACAAACATCAAAAATTCTTCCCCTGGAAAAAGGGTATCCCAGAAAATCAATCCAGCCACCACTGGCACCCGCATATTCAAACAGTTCGGGTTCGTGAAAGGAAAGCAATTTGGGCTGGCAGGCGGCGATGTTTTTATCAGATTCCAGTAAACGGATAACGGGCTCAATCCAGCCCGGAGTAACAGATACATCTGAATTCAGTAACACATAATAATCTGATTGTATCAGCTGCAAAGCCCTGTTATAGCCACCTGCAAACCCTTCGTTGGTTGAATTGGTGATAAGCTCAACCTGGGGATAATAGTGCCGGATAAAAGTGACGGAATCATCTGTGGAACCATTATCAGCCACAACTATCCGCATATTCCCATAAGTAGCAGCTACCACTGTTGGTAAAAAACTGGAGAGGTGATGCCTTCCATTAAAATTTAAAATAACAACAGCAACTTCAGGTAAAGCCAAGGGAGCGGTTTTTTGCGAAAATACAGTATGTTGACCTATTGAGGGAAATATCCCTTTTTCCATAGAAACCAATCCAAAAAAACGCCCCTTATGAAAGCATTCAATTATATTGCGTTCATAAATGATGCTAATGCGCTTCCTGGGCTTAAATCTGGACTTCCTCGACCACCCAAAAAGGGAATTTTGACATCAATAGTTATTGATTGCTATTGATTCCTTTATTACTTGTTTAGCAACAATTTTATCAGGCTGATAATGGCAGTTTCACTACCAATTATTCATTTTTAATTTTTTCCCATGACCAAGGAAGTATCCAATAAAACAAATGCATACATACAGCTGGAAGAGCAATACGGAGCACACAATTATCATCCCCTGCCGGTGGTTTTGGAAAGAGGGGAATCGGTGTTTTTATGGGATGTGGATGGCAAAAGGTATTACGATTTTTTAAGTGGATATTCTGCCGTAAACCAGGGACATTGCCATCCGCGCATTATTGCCACATTGATTGAGCAGTCTAAAAAATTGACCCTTACTTCAAGGGCATTTCACAATAATTTACTGGGGGAATATGAAAAATTCATCACGGGCTATTTTGGTTATGATAAAGTATTGCCAATGAATACCGGCGTAGAAGCTGGTGAAACTGCCATCAAGCTTGCCAGAAGATGGGCTTATACCAGGAAAGGCGTTGCTACAAATAAAGCCAAGATAATTTTTGCCGAAGGAAATTTCTGGGGAAGAACACTTGCCGCCATCTCATCATCCACCGACCCCAGCAGTTACGAAGGCTTTGGCCCATATATGCCCGGCTTCGAGCTGGTTCCATACAATAACCTTGCTGCACTGGAAAAAGCATTCCAGGACAGTAATGTTGCCGCATTCATGGTAGAACCCATACAGGGCGAAGCCGGTGTGGTGATCCCTGATGAAGGTTACCTGAAAGGAGTTCGTGATTTGTGTGATGAATACAAGGTATTATTCATTGCAGATGAAATACAAACCGGCCTGGCCAGAACAGGGAAAATGCTTGCCTGCGACCATGAAGCTGTTCGTCCGGATATCTTAATTCTCGGCAAAGCTTTGAGTGGCGGCACTTTACCCGTATCTGCCGTATTAGCCGATGATGTGGTGATGCTGAATATCAAACCGGGAGAACATGGTTCAACCTATGGTGGCAACCCGCTTGCCTGTGCCGTTGCAATAACAGCCCTTTCTGTTTTAAAAGAAGAAAACCTGGCGGAGAATGCTGCGCAGATGGGCATGCTTTTAAGACAGCAGCTAACGGAATTGAATTCACCACATATAGCTGCAGTGAGGGGGAAGGGTTTGCCGAATGTGATTGTTATCAAACACCAGCATCGGGATGCATCCTGGGATCTATGCCTTGCCTTGAAAGATAATGGCTTACTTGCCAAGCCCACCCATGGTGATAAAATACGCCTCGCTCCCCCATTGGCGATTACCGAAAAACAAATACTCGAATCTGTATCAATTATTGAGAAGTCGTTAAAAACACTTTAAGCTTTTTGTAAAATTTGTTCTTCCCATTTTGGGGTAAAGGAGCTAATTGCCTAATGGTTTTCTTTCAGTTCCATCTTTGGCAGAAAAGCCATTAAAAGGATGAGGGCCGATAAGAAAACCAATCCGAATAAAGCCGGTTTTTTCTCAGGACATTCACCCATCATACAGGAAGACAAAAGCAGGTAATTCCTGAATGACCAGGCAAGATTCAGTGCTGCCAAAAGTACGTTGGTACGTTTGCTCCATATTTTCGGTATGCAAAACATGGCAAGCATGGCGATTCCCAATATCAAATGCAATAATGCAGGCTTGCCAAAACTGGTACCGGCTGAAGCAAAGCCTGTAACGGTTATATTTTTTGAAGCGATATACGACAATGGCAGGAACCCAATGCCGATTAATAACAGAATGGTAACAATGCCGATATGTTGGGAATATTTCATTGGATGAATACTAAGCTGCAATCCTGTTTTTTTTCTTCAGCAGACAGGAAAACAGGAACCGAAATATTATATAAATTATTAATAATCAATTAATTATAAAATAAAACCCGCATTCAGCGGGCTTTATTGACTTTTTGAGGTCCCGAGCGGTTTCGAACCGCTGTAGAAGCTTTTGCAGAGCTTTGCCTAGCCACTCGGCCACAGGACCATTTTGTTTTCCGGTTGCGAAAATAAAGCAATCAAAGGAATTTTAAAATTCTAAATCTTAAAAGCCGAAATTTGACCCCAAACCATCCAAGATGAATAAAATTGCCGAGAGTGAATTGATTATTAATAAACGGGGAGCCGTTTATCACCTGGACCTGACGCCGGATGAAATTGCTTCCACCATCATCACTGTTGGTGACCCGGACAGGGTTTCTGCAGTCAGCAAATATTTTGACCGCATAGAAAGCAAAAACCAGCACCGTGAATTTGTTACCCATACCGGATGGATGGGCAACAAAAGAATTTCTGTAGTATCTACAGGAATTGGCACCGATAATATTGATATTGTTTTGAATGAGCTGGATGCACTCGTAAACATTGATTTTAGCAGCCGAACGGTCAAACCAACACTTACCGGGCTTACCATTATCAGGGTAGGAACTTCCGGGGCATTACAGGCAGATATTCCGGTAGACAGCTTTGTGGCTAGCTCTCATGGAATTGGTGTAGACAATTTGTTGAACTACTATCGGCTGGAAAATAATGAGCAGGAACACCAGTTATTGCATGCATTTATTCAGCATACCAACCTCACTGCCAATATTGCTGCACCTTATATAGCTGCTGCCGGCCCTGCTGTGCAAAAATACTTTGTAGAAGGATTTCACCATGGGCTTACCATTACCTGCCCGGGATTTTATGGTCCGCAAGGCAGGGTATTGCGGTTGGGTTTAACCCATCCCGATTTTATAGACCAGTTAACAGGCTTCCGTTTTGGCAATCATCGTATTACGAATTTTGAAATGGAAACCAGTGCCATTTATGGACTGGGAAAACTGTTAGGGCATAACTGTTTGAGCTTGAGTGCCATTGTTGCCAACAGGGTGGAGAAAACATTCAGCAAAGACGGTGCAGCAGCAGTAGAAAGCCTGATCAGGAAAACACTGGAGATAATAACAGATATTGCATAATCATAGGAAAGCATTTCTTTAATTTATGGTGCATCAATTTTATAAATACCAGGGTACAGGAAATGATTTTGTTATCATGGATAACAGAGAAGGCCAAATCGTTTTAACAACCGAACAGATAAGTCATTTATGCGACAGGCGTTTTGGTATTGGTGCCGATGGGCTGATGCTGCTGAACAGCAGGGAGGGATTTGATTTTGAGATGTTGTATTTTAATGCAGATGGCAGGGAAGCCAGCATGTGTGGGAACGGGGGCAGGTGCTTAACCAGGTTTGCCTATGATATGGGTATTCAGAAAGATGATTTCAGGTTTGTGGCGGTAGACGGAATTCATGAAGCAACAGTGGGAGAACATGGCTGGATACAATTAAAAATGAAAGATGTAACCAGCATCGAAGAATACCATGGCGATTTTATTCTGGACACAGGATCTCCACACTATGTAAAAAGCGTGGGTGATGTACGAAAGCTAAATGTGTACCACGAGGGCCGTGAAATTCGCTACAGCAACAGGTTTGAAGGAAATGGCATCAACGTAAACTTTGTAGAGAACGACGATAAAAAAATTATCGTAAGAACTTATGAACGGGGTGTGGAAGATGAAACTTTCAGTTGCGGAACCGGTGTAACCGCTGCTGCATTGGTTTTTGCACACAATGAAAACGGCTTCAACAGAATTGAGGTTCAAACAAAGGGAGGACACCTGGCCGTTGAATTTGATAAAACAGGAGATACCAGTTTTGAAAACATCTGGTTATGCGGACCGGCAATTTTTGTTTTTAAAGGAACCATTGATTTATAATTGTTGATTTTTTCACAGCAAAGCCACACAACCATTCATCGTACCTAACGCCCGGATAACATGATACAATATTTTAAAAACATCGATGGTCAAACCCTGGAAATAGACAAACCTGATATGGGCGTGTGGGTGAACCTTGTTCCGCCTTTCAAGGATGAAGAATTTGTTGAGCTAAGCGAAGACCTGGAAATACCTATTGAGTTTCTGAGAGACTCACTGGATATAGACGAGCGTCCAAGGTATGAAATGGAAGACAATGTAAAATTCGTGGTCATCAAAACGCCTACGGAAAACAATTCCTTTAACGACAGTGATGCATTTTATATCACCATCCCCATCTGCATTATCCTGACCCACACACAAATTGTAACCGTTAATTCGTTTGACAACGGTGCCATCAAAAAATTCCTGAACTCTTTTCAGAAAAGGCATCCCGATAAGAAGAACCTGATGATTCTGAAAGTGTTTGAAAAAGTGGTGCAGAATTTCATGGAATTCCTGAAAGAAATCAATCACCGTAGAAACCAGTATGAAACCAGCCTTTACGACAGCAACAGCAATGAAGATTTATTGAACCTGATGCGGATACAAAAAAGCCTGGTGTATTTTGTTACCGCACTCAGAAGCAATGAAATGCTGATGATGAAATTGGAGAGGACCAACTTTTTGGGCCTGAATGAAGAAGAAAGGGAAGTGCTGCAGGATTTGATAGTTGATACCAGCCAGGCACTTGAAATGGCCAATATTTATACCAATATTCTCAGCAGTACCATGGACGCTTTTGCCAGCATCATCAGCAATAACCTGAATAGTGTGATGAAAAGACTAACCTCCATCACCATTATTCTTTCTCTGCCAATTCTGGTAACCAGTATCTATGGCATGAATGTAGAAATTCCTTTCCAGGGTTCCAATCATGCATTTTATATTCCGGTAATATTATCTCTGTTGATTTCGGCGATCATCAGCTGGTATTTCATGAAGAAAAAATGGTTTTAAGATGGCTTTATTCAATGTTCGCGTTTATGGAATACTGCTGGATGAGCAAAATCGCTTATTGGTAAGCGATGAGTTTATCAGGGGAAATTATTTTACCAAACTGCCCGGAGGTGGCCTGGAGATTGGAGAGGGAACAAGGGACTGTTTGAAAAGAGAATTCAGGGAAGAAACCGGACTGGACGTGGAAATAGGCGACCATATTTATACCACTGATTTTTTTCAGATTTCAGCATTCAATAACAAAGACCAGATTATTTCGATTTATTATGCCGTAAAAGCCCCTTCGCCTATTCACATTGAAAGCAAATCAACCGCATTTGATTTTGCACCGGAACAGGTATCGGACCCAAACGGAGAAAGTGAAGTATTTCGCTGGATTCACTGGGATCATTTATCAGAGAATGATATGTCACTGCCAATTGACAAAGTTGTTATCAAACTACTCAAACAAAAAAACAACCCGGCGGGCCCCAGAAAGCACTGCTCACTTTAAACGCATATCAACCCGCGGCAGGAATATTGTTCAGTGCATCCTCCTGCCCCATTGCAGCCAGTTTCATTTTTCTGGAGGTTTCGTGACCAAGGTATTTTTCAATCTGTTTCTCCATCAGGTAAATAACCGGCGTTAACACAATGGCCATGGTAAACTTATAAGCATAGTTAACCAGGCATATGGCCATTACCAATTGCCAACTCCAGCCATTACCCAGTTTGAAAGCGATGAAGAGGACTACAAAACTATCTACCAGCTGAGAGATGAGGGTAGACCCTGTAGCCCTGAGCCAGATCCATTTTTCCCCGGTTATTTTTTTGATGCGGTGAAATACGGTAACGTCAATAAGCTGGCTAACAAGGAATGCAGTAAGGCTTCCCATAATAATCCACATACCCTGACCGAATATGCCGCTGAACGCGTCCTGCATATTGGGAATGCCATTTTCCTGTTTGGAGCCGATCCAGAAACCCGCAGGGGGTATTTTCATTGCGGCATAGAACATGATAAAAGCATAACTGATCAATACAACAGCTGTATAGCTTATTCGTTTTACGGCTTTGGGGCCATAATACTCATTCACCAGATCCGTAATAATAAATTCCAGTGGCCATAACAATACACCGCAGGTAAGGTTAAATGACAATCCTTTTTGCCCAAACAGGGTGAAATCCGCAGGTGATAAACCCAACAGCTTCTCAAGAGAAAAAATCTTCCCTCCGATACATTCTGCAATTAATGCATTGGCTACAAAAAATGCGGTGATACCGATGAAAAGCTTACTGGGTTTGTCTTTTAAGATAGACTGGATCATTTGGGCAATATAAAATGAACAAAAAATTCTACAAGAAGAAACAGGAAGTTAACGATCAATAACCAGAATGGAACCAGCTTTTTTCGGCCTTTCAAAACAAGCCAAAAACTGCTGATATTTGCCGCCAGATTGACAAAAGGAGCCAATAACCACCCAAGTGTAATAACAGTAGCATTGAATTCATGCCATCCTAAAAAATCCCTTGTATGCTGAATAACCAGACAGTACAGAAACAGGATATTACAGATGAATGCCAGTTTTGCCAAAAAAATAACCGCTT
>JBDKLG010000018.1:0-20575 GCA_039795695.1 Bacteroidota bacterium | reverse complement strand
AAGTTCGACGAACAGGATGAAGCAATTCTAAAACTGGATTTACACAGAAGCATTCCGGAACTGATGCTGGATAATACAGACCGGAACAGAACTTCTCCCTTTGCCTTTACCGGAAATAAATTCGAATTCCGTGCAGTGGGTTCTTCGGCCAACTGTGCCATTTCCATGACGGTATTGAATACCATTATGGCCGATACCCTGAAGAAATTCAAAATAGATGTGGACGCTTTGATTGAGAAAGGTGATAAAAAAGAAATCGCCATCATGCAGGTTATCCAGAAATACATTGTTGAAAGCAAAAAAGTATTGTTTGAAGGAGATGGCTATAGCGATGAGTGGCACCATGAAGCTGAGCGCCGCGGACTGCCTAACCTGAAAACAACCCCGGTTGCCCTGGATGCAATGGTTACGCCGAAAGCCAAAAAATTATTCGAATCAAACGGTGTATACAGTCATTCAGAACTGGAAGCTCGCCATGAAATTGAACTGGAGAAATACATCAAGAAGGTTCAGATTGAAGGGCGTATTATGGGCGATCTGGCCATCAACCATATCCTGCCTGCAGCCATCAAATACCAGAATGAGCTATTGACCAATATCAACGGATTGAAAGCAGCGGGATTAGCTGAATCAGCTTACGCCAGTCAGCTAACCATCCTGAAATCTGTTAGTGAGCATATCCAGGTAATTCATGAAAAAGTTCACAAAATGGTGGAAGCCAGAAAAACTGTCAACAATATCAGCGATACACGCAGTAAAGCTATTGCCTATGAAAGCCAGGTAAAAGCTGCTTTCTTTGATGATATCCGCTACCATGTAGACAAGTTGGAACACCTGGTAGACGACGACAACTGGACACTGCCCAAATACCGTGAAATGTTGTTCTTAAGATAAAATGGATGTTTTTAATAACAGGCCCTGTTTGGATAAAACCATACAGGGCTTTTCTTTTGGCAGCATTTTAACACTGAAATGCCGACTGTCAATAGATATCCACCGAATAATTTAAGTAACTGAAACAAATTCTTTAAATTACTCTTCCTAAATAAAACATATACATATGAAAAAATTAATCGCATTAACAACTATCGTCCTGGCTTGTTCCATGACAACCCTTTTTGCACAGGGCGGCGGCGGCGGTCAGCAAATGACTCCCGAACAGCGTGCAGCCATGATGAAAGAAAGGTACAAAGGAATGGGCTGCAATGATGTTCAGGCAGACTCACTAATTGCCATCAACAATGATATGAGGCCTCAAATGATGGCCTTGAGAGACATGGATGAAGCAACAAGAGCAGTAAAAATGAAAGAGCTTACCGATGCAAGAAACAAAAGGATTGAAAAAGCACTTCCTGCAGATTTAGCCAAAAAAGTTATTGAGCAGATGTCTCAGCAACGTCCTCCCGGTGGCGGTGGCGGAAGAGGCAACCAATAACCCCATCTGATTGATAAAAAGGCGTTTCTTCTGAAGCGCCTTTTTTATTTACCTACTTGTAGTAATTTCAGGTTACAAACAATCATGTTTATGCTGCACTTTACTAAATACCGCAGGTTTATGGTTATACTGGTGATGCTCCTTTCAGGGATTAGCCATGCAACCTATGGTCAGGAAAATATCCCGGCCAATGACAATTCTTTTAAAAGAACTCCCGAAGAAGACCGGGAACTTTTTAATTATTGTGAGAAAAACGACCTGGTAAAGAATCTCCATTTTTCTGCAGATATTGCTGATAAAATAGGCGATATTGATTATTGGGCCAGGCTACAGAAAAACAGCATTGATTCAAATACGAATTTGCAATTTGCCACTTATGGTGAATTAAACCAGGAACTGATCAGGAAATACAAAGCCCTGCGCATTTCAGACGGGGAACTGAAATCTCTGTTGGATTATAAAAAATCAACAGCAGACAAACCCCTGCCCTGTGCCGCTATTAGCCTTAGTTATGATGCGCGGTTTGATACACTGGCATCTCCCAGGGCCATCCAGTTATATAAAACGAAATTCAGAAAACCGTTGATAGATAAAACCGGCGTAAATGGCCGGCAGGCAGATGGCCTGATTGAAATAGAAATATGGAAACAGAAAGAATGCCTGGGTATTTCCAAAATACCCTCAACAGATTTCAACAGGATTCGCAAAACAGTTGCCATGCATGCAGAAAGGCTTAGAAGGTGTAAAGTAGTTGGTATTGATGAGGCGATGGCAGCAGCTGTGATTCAATTTTTTGATGAGAACCGTTTATAAAAAAGCCGCAGATTCGCAGATGATGAATGTCTCCACTTTGGGACCAAATCCATGATCAACAAACCTACGGCTGATAAAAGCGATTTATTTATTTCATTTTAAAAGACTCCAGAAACTTAGTGGTAAAGTTTCCTTTTCTGAAATCTTCATTCTGCATCAATTGCAAATGAAAAGGAATGGTTGTTTTCACACCTTCAATCACGTATTCGCTTAATGCCCTGTACATGGTATCGATGGCTTCTTCCCTTGTTTGCGCAACGGTAATTAGTTTACCAATCATGGAATCATAGAAAGGCGGAATTACATAGCCGGCATATACATGGCTATCCACACGAACACCATGCCCGCCGGGCGTATGCAGTACGGTAATTTTTCCGGGGGATGGCCTGAAATCATTATAGGGATCTTCGGCATTGATGCGGCACTCGATGGCATGCATCTGCGGTTCATAGTTTCTTCCGGATATTTTTTCTCCTGCAGCAATTTTGATTTGCTCTTTGATCAGGTCAAAACTTACTACTTCCTCTGTAACACAGTGTTCTACCTGTATACGGGTATTCATTTCCATGAAGTAGAAATTGCGGTGCTTGTCAACCAAAAATTCAATGGTACCAACACTTTCATAATTAATGGCCGAAGCCGCTTTGATGGCTGCTTCTCCCATTTTCCGGCGCAATTCTTCTGTCATAAACGGGGAAGGAGATTCTTCAACCAGCTTCTGGTGACGGCGTTGAATGGAACAATCCCTTTCACTCAGGTGGCAAACATTGCCGTATTGATCCCCGGCAATCTGGATTTCAATATGTCTTGGCTCTTCTACAAATTTTTCCATGTAGATGCCATCATTTTTAAAAGAAGCTGCTGCTTCCTGTTTGGCAGCGCCGAATGCTTTTTCAATCTCCTCTTCTTTCCAAACAACGCGCATACCCTTGCCACCGCCACCTGCAGTAGCTTTCAATATTACCGGATAGCCCACCGTTTTGGCAAGTTCTTTGGCCTGCTCTACGCTCTCTAATAAGCCTTCACCTCCCGGAACAACAGGAACTCCCGCACGGATCATGGTTTCTTTGGCGGTAATTTTATCGCCCATTTTATTGATCATTTCGGGGGTAGGACCGATAAACTTGATCCCGTGGTCGGCACAGATTTGCGAGAATTTGGCATTTTCGGCCAGAAAACCATAACCGGGATGTACCGCATCGGCATTGGTAATCTCGGCCGCCGCCATAATATGAGGGATATTCAGATAAGAATCTGCACTCGCGGGTTTACCGATACATACTGCTTCGTCGGCAAATTTTACGTGCAAGCTGTCTTTATCAGCAGTTGAGTAAACAGCCACTGTTTTAATGCCCATTTCTCTGCATGTTCTGATAACACGCAAAGCAATCTCTCCTCGGTTGGCAATTAATATCTTTTTAAACATGGATTTAATTTAGGATTTACGGATTGCAGATTTACGGATGCTGAGAGGGCTGTATCATACCACCCCGGGAATCTGTAAATACGCAAGTGATTATGCAGGCTCTACCAGAAACAGGGGCTGGTCGTATTCAACCGGACTTGCATCTTCTACCAATACTTTTACGATTGTTCCTTTGATCTCGCTTTCGATTTCATTGAACAGTTTCATTGCTTCAATGATGCATACTACTTTTCCGGGCGCAATTTCCGTACCTACTTCAGCCAGAATGGGTTTATCGGGAGAGGACCTGCGATAAAAAGTACCAATCATCGGGCTTTTAATGGTAATCAGGTTATCTGCCTTGGGCGATGCCGGGGCTTCGGCCGCAACAGGTGCTGATGGGGCAGCTGCAGGAGCAGCAGGTAACTGGGCCGGGGCTGTTGTATAAACCTGGGTAGCGGGGGCTGCAACTGTTACCACCTGTTCCTCTTTTTGTTTAATGGTAACCTTACCATCTTTATCTTCTATACTAATTTCACCAATATTGCTTTTGTTGATGATTTTAATCAATTCGTGAATTTGCTTTAAGTCCATAAATGGCAAGTTTTAGGGGTAAAAACAGTGTTTTTTGGTCAAATAGAGGGGCAAAATAGGTCTTTTTTGATAAAAGCAGGGTTTTTCTTTGTTTTTGACTTTTCGCAAAAAAGCGGTGATTTTTGCTTGTTCAAGCTAAAAAAGGCAGCTCATAGCTGCCCTTTTCAATGCTTGTAAAATGATTATTTCTGCTATTTGGCTTCTTTTACGCGTTCCACATAAGAGCCATCTTTGGTATTTACCCGGATCAGCTCACCATCTTCTACAAAAAGGGGAACCATTACGGTGGCGCCTGTTTCAACGGTAGCAGCTTTCAGGGCGCGGGTGGCGGTATCCCCTCTCAGGCCCGGTTCGCAATAGGTAATCTGCACAACAATTTTTTCAGGAAGCTCTGCTCCGATTGGCTGCTCGGTTTCGGTATTGATGAATACAAATACTTCAGACCCGTCTTTCAGGAACTGGGGGGCATCAATCATTTCTTCTGCCAAAGCAATCTGCTCAAAGGTTTCATTGTTCATCAGGTTATACCCGGAATCGTCTTTATACAGGAACTGAAAAGCTTTCTTTTCAACTCTAACCGGAAATATATTCTCGCCGCTATTCCATGTTTTCTCAATAGAACGCTTATTATCAACCCCTTTTAATTTGGCCCATACCTTGGCGGCTGCCCTGGCTGTTTTATTTTCTCCAAATTCTACTACGGAATATAAACTGCCGTCCAATTTCAAAATCATGCCACGGCTGATGTCTGATGTAGTTGCCATTGTAATTGTTTTTTTAAGTAATACCCTCCTGGGAACAGGCGCAAAAGTAGGGATTGAGTACCAAAAAGTAAAGGCCGGTTTGCTTAAGATGGGCGAAATGATTAAAAAAAGCTGAAATACAAGAACCAACTGGGCTTTAAAGAGCATCTTATTGCCCCCTTTGTTAAAAAATTGCCAACTAACAGGCTGCAATAAGAATTGAGCCGGTATCTAATCTAACAGTAAACCTAATTTTATGAAAAAAGTTCTACTCCTATCTCTTTCATTGGTTCTAAGCTTAGCCGGAGCAAATCTGTTTGGCAATACGGTTATCGTAAAAGGGACCATCAAAGATTCTGCTAATAGGGCAGTAGCCAACAAAACAGTAAAAATATACAGTACCGATAGTACCAACAACGGCTGCCTGTTATCGCATACGGTGCTTACAAACCCCAATGGATATTATATTGACACTGTAAATTGCAACGGCGATATCAGAAAACTGGTGATTATTGTTGAAAGTTGCGGTGGTATCAAAATCAGTCGTGAATTAATTCCCAACAGCACAAATATTCTTGAGAGCAATTTTATCCTCTGTGAAACTACCCCGAATATTCCCCTGGCCTGCAAGGCGGCTTTTTCTTATCAATCCACTCCGGCGGGATTAAGGTTTAACGGCGCGGGAGCTATTTTCTCCAGTGGCGACAGCATCATTAGCCGTAGTTGGTCATTTGGTGACAGTACAGTTGAACTGGGAGGAAATCAGGTAGACCCGCTGCATGCTTATGCAAAACCCGGGATATACAATGCCTGCTTAACCATCAAAACAAAATCAGGCTGCAGCAGTTCATTCTGCCAGCAGGTCGTTTACACTCCTGCTTCCAACGATTGTCAAATTCAGCCTGTCTTGAATTTTGAAAAATTAGCTGCCAAAAAAATCCGTTTGCTAAGTGCGTTAAGTGCTACTTTACCGGGTGACAGTATTATCCAAAGAATCTGGAAATTTGGAGATGGCAGTTCCCTGGATGGCAATGAAGCAAGCCCCCTGAAAGAGTTCAAAGATTCAGGCAGCTATACCATCTGTTTAAGTATAAGGACTGCGAAGGGTTGTGAAAAACAAATTTGTATCAATGTTTTGCTTCGCGACAGCCTTGCGAATCCTTTGCCTGCGCCGCTTACCTGCAAATCCTATTTTACTTTTGCGATAACAGGCAAAACGGTTAAATTCAACAGCAACAGCAGTGTTTTTGCTGCAGGAGACAGCATCATTAGCCGCAACTGGTTCTTTGGTGACAGTTCTGCCCAGCTTAGCGGCAATCGAATTGACCCTTCCTATACTTATGGCAAAGCCGGAACCTATACCGTATGCCTTTATACCAAAACCCGGAATGGCTGCGAGTCAAAAATCTGCCAGGATTTTATCATCCGGGATTCCATACCGGCAATTCCACCTGCTAATTGCAAAGCGGTGTTTGCCTTCCAGGTAAAAGACTCCACCGTATATTTTAACAGCAAGGAATCCAGCCCTTCGGTAATTCCCGGAGCAGTTTCAGACAGTATTATCAGCAGGAGTTGGTATTTTATGGATAATACCAGCGGTTCAGTATCATTGGGTGGGAATATTATTGATCCGGCACACAAATATCTAAAACCAGGCACCTACAATGTTTACCTGGTAATCAAAACAAAGAACGGATGTGAAAGCAAATACACATTACCTGTTACCATCAGCACCCCTCCTGTTCCTGTAAACTGTAAAGCACAATTTGTTTTTACGGCCCAGGGTACCAAACTGTTTTTCAATAGTGCGAATATTGGCTTACCAACAGGAGACAGTGTGATTGCCCGTACCTGGATTTTTGGAGATACTTCTGCGCAATTGACAGGCAATCGCATTGATCCATCACATGTTTATCCAAAATCAGATAAGTATACTGCCTGTCTGTATATTAAAACGAAGGCCGGTTGTGAAAGCAAATATTGTATGGACATCGTGGTTAAAGACACAGTACCGCCGTCTACAGGATGTAAGGCACAGTTTACTGTCACCATCAGGGACTCAATGGTTCAATTCAATAGCGCAGGATCTGTAGGGAGCAGTGCAACAGACAGTATCATCAGCCGCAGCTGGTATTATTCCGACAGCAGCACCAGTGTGTCACTTACTGGAAATATCATCAGCCCTTCGTATAAATACACAAAGCCCGGCACCTATCAGGTATACCTCCTTATCAGAACAAAAAATGGTTGTGAAAACAAATTTGCCGGAACAGTAATTATTCCCCAGCCGGTTAATACGCCTTCCTGTAAAGCTGTTTTCAGTTTTACCCAGCAAAATGGTTTGGTCAATTTCAACAGTACCGGTTCAAAAGCAGCCAGTGCAGGAGATAGTATCGTAAGCAGGTTTTGGGTATTTGGAGATTCTACCCAAACAACCGTTCTGCAAGGTAACCAGCTTAATCCAACACATACTTATACCAGGTCAGGCAAGTACACGGTTACCCTTTACATTAAAACAGCCAATGGTTGCGAAAGCAAGTACTATGCAACTGTAAACATCACCACCGCCAATTGTCCTGTTGAAGTGAATTTCAGTGCCGAGAGGGTTACGCTCAAAAAAGTACAGTTCAAAAGCAGCCAGAGTAAAGCACAAACAGGCGACAGTATTATTCAGCGCAACTGGAAATTTGGCGACAATACCATTTTATCCGGCAATGAAATCAGTCCTTTAAAAGAATTCCCTTTACTGGGAGTATACAATACCTGTTTGCAGGTTAGAACGCTGAATGGCTGTGAAGCACAGGAATGCAAGAAAACAGTTGTGCAGGACACAGCGAACATTCCTCCTGCAACGGTTGAATACATTAAGATCCTGAGCATCAATCCCAACCCTGTTGTAACGAGAATGGTTACTACCATACTCAGCAGAACCAATAATGTGGAGGCAGAAATATCCGTTTTCGATATTTATGGCACACGCAAACTAACGGTTAAGAAAATATTGTTCCAGGGAAATAATATTATTGAGGTGAATACGGAAATATTAAACCATGGGCCCTATTTTTTACAGGTAAGTGCCAAAAGCGGCAAAGACACCAAAGCGTTTTACAAGCTCTAAATACAGCCCTATTTTTTCAAAAAGCTGCCCCAGAAATGGCAGCTTTTTTTGTGAATTGTTAAAAAGAACACAAAGCGCCAAAAGCATTAAACGCTTCTTGTTCTGCAGTGTCAGATATGAAAATATTTTCACCAAAAAAATTAGCCATGAAAACCATTTTATTCGCAGTACTTACCATGGGTGTTTTCTCTATTGGAGCAGGTGCCCAAAACAATGCTTCATTAAACGAAGAAAAAAATGCCGAAATGAAGGATCTGAAAAAAGATATCCGGGATGTTCACAGAGACAAAGCTGCCCGAAAGCATGAGTTAAGAGAGGGAGATAAAGCCGAAGCCAGAAAATTAAACAGGGATATCAGGGAGGATAAAAAGGATATCAAGGAAGACAGGAGAGATTTGAGAGAAGAGGGAGTAAAACATCCTGAAAAAAGAGCCAGGAAACAGCTGAGAGAGCAGAGAAGACATCATTAAAATAAAAAAGTGCTGAAATAATCGGCACTTTTTTATTACCCTCTTGAAAAGAATTCAGATTTGCTTAGCTTGCAAGAATGAAAAAAATCACTGTCCTGTTTTTCATCAGCACCATTTCAATTATTGCGATGGCGCATGAGTTCTGGCTTCATCCGCATAAGTTTTTTTACACCATTCGTGAAATTGCGGTCATCCGTTTTAGGGTTGGCGAGAACTTTACAGGAATTAACTGGAGCGGAAACAGTGAAAATATCCAGCAGCTTAAACATTATACCCCCTCGGGTATGATCAATGATCTTACGGACCGGGTAAGTAAAAACAAGGGCGATTCCGTGCAAATACCCATGCAGGAAGAGGGCACACATATGGTTGTGTTCAATAGCACCAATTCAAGCATTGACCTTGCCCCCGAAAAGTTTACCGAATACCTGAAAGAAGACGGGTTGGATCAGGCTTTGCTTTACAGAAAGAACAATGGTGAGGAAAATAACCATGGAAAGGAATTTTACCAGCGAAGTGTAAAAACCATTTTTCAGGTAGGCACTGCTACCAATAATACCTGCACTGCTGCTACCGATTTGCCACTCGACATCATTCCCGATCAAAACCCCTATGAAGTACCAGAGGATGCTGTACACAAAAAATCATTTAAGGTTCAATTCAGGGTTCAGTTTAAATATGCGCCTTTGAAAAATGCGCTGGTAAAAGTCTGGTACATGGGATCTGACAATAAGGTAAAAATGGAGAATCTCAGAACCAATCAAAAAGGTTTTATTACTACCAACAGGCATTCAGGTCCTATGATGATTAGCTGTGTACATATGATAAGGACTGAAAAAGGGGCAGCCGCAGACTGGCAGAGCTACTGGTCAAGTCTCACATTTGAATATTCACAGTTTTTTTGATGAAAAGGGCCTTTGGTGGCTTTTATACAAAAAAACAGAAAGTTTAGACCCTAATCTCTGCTCCAAACTGAGTTTTCACCTATTTTTGCCGCAAATTTTAACCAACAGCAGATTCCATGGCAGTATTAGTAAATAAAAACTCAAAAATCATTGTACAGGGTTTTACAGGTACAGAGGGTACTTTTCATGCTACCCAAATGATCGAATACGGCACCAATGTAGTAGGCGGGGTTACTCCCAATAAAGGAGGAAGCACCCATCTTGATAAACCGGTGTTCAATACTGTTGCAGAGGCGGTTAAAACAACAGGTGCTGATGTAAGCATCATTTTTGTACCCCCGGCATTTGCTGCTGATGCCATTATGGAAGCTACTGATGCAGGAATTGGTTTGGTCGTATGTATTACCGAGGGCATTCCTGTTCAGGACATGGTTAAAGTGAAAAATTACCTATTGGGAAAAAAAACCCGCCTTATTGGTCCCAACTGCCCGGGAGTTATTACCGCCGGTGAAGCCAAAGTAGGTATCATGCCCGGATTTATTTTTAAGCAGGGAAGAATCGGTATTGTTTCCAAAAGCGGTACACTTACTTATGAGGCAGCAGACCAGGTGGTAAAAGCAGGGCTTGGTATCAGCACTGCCATTGGTATTGGCGGAGATCCCATCATCGGGACACCTACCAAGGAAGCAGTTGAACTTTTGATGAATGATCCTGAAACTGATGGCATCATAATGATTGGAGAAATTGGTGGAAATATGGAAGCAGATGCAGCCAGATGGATCAAAGAAAATAAAACCAAACCTGTAGTAGGATTCATTGCCGGACAAACAGCCCCTCCCGGACGTCGTATGGGCCATGCAGGAGCCATCATTGGCGGAGCAGATGATACAGCAGCAGCAAAAATGAAAATCATGGCAGAATGTGGTATTGAAGTGGTGGCCAGCCCCGCAGACATTGGTTTGAAAATGGCAGCAATACTGAAAAAATAATCCTGGTACACTTTATTGAATCCCGACAAAATTTTTGTCGGGATTTTTTATGTACTCCCTCTTGCTTAACTTGACCTTACAATTCCCGGCGATGCTGAACAGAAATGGTTTGCTGATTTTATGGATGCTTCTAGCCTTAACGGGCAATGCACAAAACAGTACTGCATCAAAAAAACTAAAGATCAAAAGCGATGCCCCATTATTTTTGAGAGAGGGTGATCATGCAGCATACCCTGTAATTATTTATAATAGCAGCGAAAAAGAAATTACCGGACAACTGAAACTGGAATTAACCGACGCAGCATCGGAAGCTTCGGTAGACGGCTGGTTTCAGAACATTTTTCCGGCCCAGTATTTTACAATAGAAAAAGGCAAATCTGTCCGTATCAATTTCCCCATTCAGGTGCCCTATAATTTTAACAGTGTACTCAACTGCAGGATAGTTACCCTGGCGAATGCATTCAGGGATACTGTTCAAAACAGCCTGCCCATACTTACCGATAAGATTCTGAGAACCATAGCTACTCCATTGGTGATATCAGCAAATAGTGTTCAACACCTCAGCATACAGGCATTGCTTGAGACCGAACAGGACGATTTTATCCATCGGGGTCTTGCACTGGAATTGAGTAACCACCCTTTTTGGAATGCATACCTGCACATGCCTTTTTGGATCGAAAAAAAGCAGGTAACTGCAGAGCAGGTATTTAACCGTTGGTATGGCTTGCTGCTGGCCGGTTTTATGTTCGAGAAAACTGTTGTATTGGGAAGTATATCTGATTCAGCATCAATTGAACCAGCCCAAAAAAATGCAGCGGAAAAAAGATTTCATCTTTTGATGCAAACCTTACCTGAAGAATCGGTCCAAGCACTTGCAATGAAATATGGTCATTTTAGGGAGTATCTGCTCCATAATTTCTATAACAAAAATTACCTGAGAAAGGAAACAGCAGATGCAACAGCCAAACTCCTGCATTATTATCAAATCACAGGATTCAGCCTGTACAAAAATGGCCAGCCCGACACAGCGGTTACAGCTTCTATACTTAGGGGCATGAAGCATTTACTAAGAACCGGAATGCTGCCAAAAACAATCACTGATCAACTACCCAAAAACCTGGTTAAATCCTTGTATCAGAACGAAAAACCGGGTTTAGGGGCCAATTGCACCAACAAGGGATCCCTGGTTTCAGCAAATGGCCCGATGTTGATGGAGCTGGCAATCTCGATTGAAAATAGTGGCCAAAAAAACAAAGCAGCATTATTGGAAGCGTGCCACAGTTGGATTTTAACCGAACCATTTCCCGAAAAAACAACCAATGCATTCAAATTAACATTTGGCAAAATACCGCTAAAACAGGCAACAGTTGCAGCCCGGAAGAATAGCGGTTATTTTTCCTATTTCATCCCCGGGAAAAGTATGGAAGCCAGGATGGGTGATTTAACGATAGCCCCATTGTTTACCACGGAACCGGAATTTCCCTTATTTGGAAATTTTCAATGGCAATACCTTGAAGAACCACAGCGCGATTCAAGTATCCATCCTGTGTATACTATTGAAAAAAAACTCTTCCGTTACAGCCGAAACCGGGTACCTATCCAAATTTTGCAGGGAGACGAGTTGCTTTCGGGAGATACTGTTTACATCAGCTTAGGGATCAGAAGTGAAACAGATTTAAACCAGGTAATGGTTGAAGACCAGCAATCTGCTGCAATAAAAAAGATTTCAATACCGGCTTATGAAAAAACAAATAGCTTCTCTTTTTTAACAGCGGATGCCCCCTACTCCACCAGTTTCTATATACCCCATTTGCCCAAGGGCTATCATGTAATTGAATACCCCGTTAAAATGGCGGGTGCAGGAACTTATTCAATGGGGTATGCTTCCATCCAATTAATGACCGACGAAAGCACAAGGGCCTATTCATTATTAAGCAATATCCAGCTTACCGCGAATAAACAGTAGCGCTGAGCTATATTTGTGATCCAATTCACGAATTGCTTAACTGCTTTATGTTACAAGTTGATTACCTCATCATTGGCCAGGGCCTTGCGGGCAGTTTTCTAAGTCATCAATTAATCGGAGAAGGCTGTTCTGTGATGGTAGTTGATGAGGAAAAGCCTGATACGGCCAGTAAGGTCGCCAGCGGTGTTATTAACCCTGTTACGGGCAGAAGAATGGTGAGAACCTGGGAAATTGAAACCCTGATGCCTTTTGCAGTAAAAGCTTATGGGCAATTGGGGGAAGAGCTGGGCTTACCGCTGATTAAGCAATGCAATATCCTCGACTTTCATCCCACTCCGCAAATGAAACTGGCATTTGCAGAAAGGTTTCCCGTTGAAAAAGAATACCTGCGCTTGCCTGAAAATGAACATGCATGGAACAATTATTTTAATTATTTTTTTGGCTATGGTGAAATTGAACCATGCTGGTTAATTGATTTGGGTACCATGCTGGAATTATGGAGGAAATATCTGGCAAAAAAATCGGCCTTACTGGAAGAGAAGTTTGTGCTGGAAAACTGCACAATCAGGAAGGATGCTATTGAATACAAAAATATTTTGGCAAGGAAAATTCTCTTCTCCGATGGGGTAAGCGGTTTCTCCAATCCCTATTTTCACTTGCTTCCTTATGCCAACAATAAAGGAGAAGCCCTGATTGTGGCCATTCCGGATCTTCCTTCAAATCATATTTATAAACAGGGAATCAATATTGTTCCCTGGAGAAATAATCTTTTTTGGGTGGGTTCTTCCTATGACTGGAATTATACGGATCCGCATCCCAGTGAAGCTTTTAAAGCCAAAGTCCTTAATCAGCTGAACAGCTGGTTAAAGCTACCCTATCAACTTATTGACCATCTTGCTTCAGAAAGGCCAGCCAATATGGAGCGAAGGCCGTTTGTTGGATTGCACCCAACCCATCCTTCGGTAGGAATCCTGAACGGGTTTGGTACCAAGGGCTGCACACTGGCTCCTTTTTTTGCCAAGCAGCTTTCACGGCATCTTCTTTATGACGAACCAATCATGCCCGAAGCCGATGTGCGCAGGTTTTCCCGCATTTTAAGCAGGTGATTCAGCACAAAAAATTAATATTGCATAGTTCCTCAAATTAATCGACCAATAATGGATAGAAATCTTATGAGCGGGTCTATTTCGGACAATCGCGAAAGCAATTATGTTATTCCATTAAAATTCAGGAAAATGGAAAACCTGCACATTGTATTCTGGCTATTTAAAGACGTAGCCTGGTGCATGCTATGGAAGCCCCTGGGTATTGCAATGATTTTCCCCACATTGGCTATTTCTATTGTAATAGCCTGGAGAACAAGGCATTATATGAGTGAACTGGCTCATAACCTGGCCATCACCATCTGGATTACTGCCAATTCCTACTGGATGGTAAGTGAGTTTATTGGTTTTGATAGCCATCCTTTGATTGGGAACCTGAGTTTTAAACACCTGGCATTAATCCCTTTCAGTATCGGAATATTGATTTTGGGCTTTTATTACCTGTACTGGAAGCCGCGCCATGGCAACGAACTTGAAACATTGTAGCAAAAAAACGAAAAACAACCATTCTTTACCGTTCATCAAACATGCTTTACCATTGGTGAAACTGCTTGCCCCGTTAGACCCTGTTTGCCTTCTTCCTCTATTTTAGCCCCCTATCTTTACCCTATCAAAGTAAATGGAGCCTCGCTCCCATGTAATATGAACCACTTGCTCGAATTTCTGCTTTTTAGACTTCGCCAGCATATTAAACCACCGGGATCATCATCATCCTGTTCCATTCATTTTTAGGGAATAAACCAGCCCATGCATTTTCGGCAATTATTGTTGCCAAAAAACAGTTGAATGCTGCCCCGAAAAAAATACCGCAAGCGGTAATGGAACCATTATAAACAATTCCAACTAACTATTATGAAATCAACAATGAAACCAATTATACTGGTAGTTTTAGGAGCTGCCGCAATTTTATTTCTTTTTTCCTGTACTGAAAAACAAAGTGAAGACATTACCCAAACGGTGAACAAAGACGGAGCCGTTGAAACCGGTATTCAGGTAAAACACCTGGACAGCCTGCATGACCTGCTCATAACTTCGCATAAAGTATGGGTTAATGAAGCTGGATTATTGGACAGGAGCCGGCGGGAATAGGCATTCGGGAAGCAGATAATCTGGTAACGAATAATACAAGCAGGTTTGTTCCCCACCTGATAACAGCGCCTACTCTTCCCAGTTAATCAGGGATGCAACCACAGTTGTACAAAGCCCCAGAAATGCTATCACTGTAAATGACCAGCGAAGGCCGAAGGATTGGGCAATAAATCCAATCATCGGCGGGCCAAGTAAAAACCCCAGAAATCCGATAGATGAAACGGCCGTTAATGCCATTCCAGGCGATAGGGCACTTGATTTTCCTGCTGAACTATATACAAGCGGAACAACGGAAGAAACACCAAAACCTACCAGCAGGAACCCGATAGTAGCAAAACTGATTGTAGGCAAGATAACGGCCAACAATAAACCTGTTGCAATTAAAACGCCGCTTCCCTGTAATACTCTTTGCTTACCAAGGCGCGTGGCAATATAATCGCCAATAAACCTGCCTGTGGCCATGGTAGCCATAAAAGCCGCATAACCCAATGTAGTATAGGCTTTGGGTACTGCCACTACTTTTTGAAAATACACACCGCTCCAGTCAAACATGGTTCCCTCGCAAATCATACAACTGAATGCTATCAGCCCCAGCTTGAATAGAAACCTGTCTGGCAAAGTAAAAAAAGGCTGGTTGGTATCCGCCCGGTCTTTTTGAACCAGGAAACCTTTTACCAGCAATACTGTCGCTATGACCAATACCCCTACCAGGCAAAAATGTATCTCCGGACTATTGTTCATGGAAACCATTAAAGTACCCACTGCGGCTCCTGTAAATCCGGCCATACTCCAGATACCATGAAAAGAGGCCATGATGGATCTACCATACAGGTTTTCTACGGCTACTGCCTGGGTGTTAACAGCAATATTATAAAGATTGCCAATTAAGCCGAAGAAGAACAATACCGTTACCAATTGGCCAATGCTGCCAGTCAATCCAATTGTGATCAAAGCAGAAGGGTAACAGATCGCAACAAGAATAATCACTTTTCTGCTTCCAAATTTATGTATCAGCCAACCCGAGAAACCAAGGCTGATGATCGACCCGATTGGCAATGCAAAAAGTACTAACCCAAGTAACCCTTCGTTCAATGCAAGTTTTTGTTTCAGATCGGGAATGCGGCTGGCCCAGCTGGCAAAACAGATACCTGCCAGAAAGAAGAAAGCTGCTACAGCCATCCGGTGGGTTCTTCTGGATATGTTTTGAGGGTTCATTGGTACAAAGATGCTGCCAATTTGCTCATATTGAGCATTTTAGGTCCGAATTTAGCAGATGGGGCTTTTGGGTTATATTTGCCGTCCGGAAGACAGCTCCTGAGTGGATATTTAACCCTGGCAAATAAAAATTGTTAAGGGCAAAATAGTGTTGCTCATAAGAGCTAATACCCGGGGATAAAATTTCAAGCAAGCAGAAACAGAAAAAATATGTACCGTTCGCACACATGTGGAGAGTTAAGCATCAAAGATGTTAATAAGGAAGTTACCCTGGCAGGATGGGTACAAACCGTAAGAAAATTTGGTGCAATCAGTTTTGTGGATCTCAGAGACCGTTATGGCATCACACAATTATTACTGGGAGAGGAATTAAACAGTTTTCTGGATGCCCATCCACTGGGCCGCGAATTTGTCATTCAGGCAACCGGAAAAGTAACTGAGCGAAGCAGTAAAAATGCCCATATTCCTACTGGCGATATTGAATTAAGTGTTCAGTCTGTTCGGATATTAAACAAATCTGCCGTACCGCCGTTTACCATTCAGGATGATACTGATGGAGGTGATGACCTGAGAATGAAATACCGGTTCCTTGATCTGAGGAGAAATGCTGTAAAGAAAAACCTTGAATTAAGGTATGCCGTAGGAAGAAGCACGAGGAATTACCTGCACGAGAATCATTTCATGGATATTGAAACACCTTTCCTGATCAAATCAACTCCGGAAGGTGCCAGGGATTTTGTTGTTCCTTCCAGAATGAACCCTGGACAGTTTTATGCCCTGCCACAGTCGCCGCAAACATTCAAGCAATTGCTGATGGTAAGTGGTTATGACCGGTATTACCAGATTGTTAAGTGTTTCAGGGACGAGGATTTGAGGGCAGACAGGCAGCCGGAATTTACACAGATTGACTGTGAAATGGCTTTTGTGGAACAGGAAGATATTTTACAGATGTTTGAAAACCTGATCAAACGTATTTTCAAAGACGTAAAAAACATCGATTATACGGAGCAGGTAGCAAGAATGAGCTGGGAGGATGCCATGTGGCAGTATGGCAATGATAAACCCGATATCCGCTTTGGAATGCAGATTGCCAATTTGAAATCTGCTTTTTTGAAAGAGGGAAAAATACAGGCAAGTGGCGAACTGATTAATGGCGCAGGTTTTGGCGTATTTGATCAGGCAGAAACAGTACTGGCAATTGCCGTACCCGGATGCAGCGAATACACACGCAAGCAAACCGATGAGCTTACAGAATGGGTGAAGCGGCCGCAGATTGGCATGCAGGGATTAGTCTATATCAAATGCAATGCAGATGGCAGTTTTAAAAGTTCAGTAGATAAATTTTATCCGGAAGAAAAATTAAAAGCCATTGCAGGTGCCGCAGGAGCCAGCTCTGGTGACCTTGTTTTGGTATTGGCGGGCAGGGAAGAAAGAACCCGGAAAGCCACCAGTGAACTTCGCTTGGAGATGGGCAGGAAACTGGGATTCAGAAAAGACAATGAGTTCAAACTATTATGGGTATTGGATTTTCCCTTATTTGAATATGCAGAGGAAGACAATCGCTGGGTTGCCAGGCACCATCCTTTCACTTCACCCAAACCGGATCAGATTGGGGTAATGATCAATAATAATCCCCTGATTGAGAATGCAGATAAATACCTGGAGCATCCCTATTCCAATATCAAGGCCAATGCTTATGATATGGTATTGAATGGCAATGAAATTGGTGGCGGCTCTATCCGTATTTTCCAAAGAGAATTGCAGGAGAAAATGTTTGCTGCATTGGGTATGACTGAGGAAGAAGCCCTGCATAAATTCGGGTTCTTATTGGGAGCATTTGAATATGGCGCACCTCCTCATGGCGGTATTGCTTTCGGGTTTGACCGTCTTTGTTCTATCCTGGGCGGAAGCGAAAGCATCAGGGATTTTATCGCTTTTCCAAAAAACAACAGCGGCCGCGATGTAATGCTGGATGCACCAAGTGCCATTGACAACAAACAGTTTGACGAATTACAGATTAAACTTGATTTGAAAGCCTAATAACCACGCAACAATAAGCAGCACTGATTAACCTATGAAACAGTTAACCCTTTTTCGAATACTCACTTACACCCTGTTGCCCATTGTTGCTTTATTTGGTTTTTTAGATATGCTCGTCATTCTGGGTGCATTGGCGAATCCTGCGATGCTGCTTTTTGCTTTTCTTCTCACCTCGCTGATCATTTATGTTTTTAGCAGCCTGAAATTTCTGACAAAGGGAATCGATTTAAACAGGCCCTGCAAGCCTTCCCTGCGCGACTGGATTAAAGTAAATGCTTATGTTTCGGCATTTATGGGAACCATGTTCTTTATGAATTCGCTCAGCATTTTTTTTATGAGTACCTTATCCCTAAGGCAGTTTATTGCGCAGGTAATGGAATCTCAACCAACCATGCCTCCTGTGCTAACCATCGATCTCTTCACTACTATTATGAGGGGTATGTCGTATTTCATGTTTTTAGTTAGTGTTGTATTGCTCCTTCATATCGCCATTAATTTTCGCTTATTGAAAAAATACGTGCATTTGTTTGGAGAATATCCACCGGAATAAACCATTGCAGTATTTCCTGTTCACATCTTTCTCATTTTTCGTTACATTTCAGGTGTGAAAAACAATTCCCCTTTGGCAGAAAGAATGCGTCCGGAGAACCTGGATGACCTGGTAGGACAGGAACACCTGACAGGAAAAGGAAGCATTTTAAGGTCTGCCATCGACCAGGGAAAAATTCCCTCAATGATATTATGGGGCCCTCCGGGTGTAGGCAAGACCACCATTGCCCATATCATTGCACATACCTTAGAGCTACCTTATTTTCAGCTAAGTGCAATCAGTAGTGGTGTAAAAGAGGTAAGGGAAGTAATTGAAGAAGCGAAAAACAAGCCACACACAATTTTATTCATTGACGAAATTCACCGTTTCAACAAAGGGCAGCAGGATGCTTTACTGGGCGCTGTAGAAAAAGGAATTATTACCCTGATTGGCGCTACAACCGAGAACCCTTCTTTTGAAGTAAACAGTGCCTTGCTAAGCCGCTGCCAGGTTTATGTGTTAAAAGCCTTACAGGAAAATGATTTGGTTAAGTTGATGCAGCTATGCATTCAAAAAGACAATTACCTGACAGGACTGGATATTCAGTTAGAAGAGACAGCAGCTTTGATCAATATTTCCGGGGGTGATGGACGAAAACTTTTGAACCTTTTGGAACTGGTGGTACAATCACAGGAAGGTCATGATTCAAAAGGGAGTATCATCATTACCAATACGCTGGTGATGCAGGTGGCCCAAAAAAAAATTGCCTTATACGATAAGCAGGGCGAACAGCATTATGATATCATATCGGCTTTTATTAAAAGCATGCGGGGCAGTGATCCCAATGCTGCCGTTTACTGGCTTGCAAGAATGATTGAAGGAGGGGAAGATGTAAAATTCATTGCCAGAAGAATGTTGATTTTTTCCAGTGAAGACATCGGCAATGCCAATCCCAATGCACTTTTACTGGCCAATGCCACATTTGATGCAGTAAGTAAAATTGGCTACCCTGAAAGCAGGATTATTTTGTCGCAGTGCGCTGTATACCTGGCATCTTCTCCCAAAAGCAATGCTGCCTATGCGGCTATCGGAGCTGCATTAGACACTGTTAATAAAACGGGTGACCTTCCCGTACCATTGCATATCCGCAATGCCCCAACCAAGCTCATGAAAGACATGAACTATGGCAAGGATTATCAATACAGTCACCTGGGTGAGGGCAATTTTATTGAGCAGGAATATCTACCTGAAAAAATTACCGGCAACAAATTTTATGAGCCCGGTAATAACCAGCGCGAGAATGAGTTGAGAAAATTTTTAAAAGAAAGGTGGAAGGGAAAATACGGCTATTGATCCTCAAATAATTGCTGCATTTTTTTTCTCCGCAGCAAGTATTTGTTATTCCTTTCTACAAAGTAAACAGTGTAACCTGAATTAATTGAAATATTTTTTGTCGTTTTATACCAAATTTTTAAAAAATCAATTTTATCATATTTGACTGATTATCATCTAATTATGTTGAATAAAATTTTTATTTAAAACACTGGTTTATTTAATTCTGTTATTACCTTTAAGATTCAACCAATTTATTATGAGAAAACAATTACTGGCTTTAGCTGCAATGACGTTGATTTATCAATGTTGTTTCTCACAAACCATTATCACCCGTGACCCTGAAATTGAGCAGATGGTAAAAGAGGTTTCTGCCGATTCGCTGCAATCTTATATTCAGCAGATGGTGAATTTTGGAACGAGAAACACTTTAACCATACAAACCAATCCTACCCGTGGTATTGGTGCTGCAAGAGACTGGGTATTGGGGAAATTCAATCAGTTTGCCAGACAAAGCAATGGAAGGCTCTCAGCTTTTATTGATACTACTACCTATAAAGCAGACGGCAGGAGGGTTAGCAGAGACATTATCCTGGGAAATGTTGTGGCTACACTAAAAGGAACCGATCCGAATGATAAACGCATTTTCTTAATCAGCGGCCACCTTGATAATATGCGCAGCAGCCCAACTGATAGTACCGGAGATGCTCCCGGTGCCAACGATGATGGCAGTGGATCTGCAGCAGTACTGGAATGTGCCAGGATTATGAGCAAGCACGCTTTTCCTGCCACCATTATTTTTGTAACGGTTAGCGGTGAAGAACAGGGA
>JBDKLG010000017.1:0-15476 GCA_039795695.1 Bacteroidota bacterium | reverse complement strand
GTTTTGCAATGATGGCATAACCCCATGAAATGCGGTAGATGGTATTGTTGAATATACCCTTAACATTGGCATTCAGGTTAAAAGTACTGTCGCCAAATTTGATTGTTTTTTGCAATGAATAGCTGGATGACCTGTTCAACGCATAATAACTGAAATTAACCCTCGATCTTCTGGATATACGCCATTGAAAATCGGCCATAAAAGTCTGAATCTGCCTATTAAAGCCCAGGTCATTCTCAAAATCGATGTCGGTACCAATGGAGCCGCTATTATTGCCCAGTTTGATATTGGTATTGTTAACCGCAGTAAAAAAGCCTGCACTTAAGCGAAATCTTTCCACAAACCAGGGCGCTTTACGGGCTTGTTTCCAGCGAATACTATCAGCGGTAAACAACGTTTTGTTTACCGGCGAACTAAGCGCTTGTTCCTGATTAAGCGCCGGTGTTTGCAAAGACTCTCCCGACTGTGCAAAAGCAGCAAATGAGCTCATTAAACCAATAATGGCAAACGGTATTATTTTTTTCATTGTCATTTTTTTAAACATCAATTTCATTGGTTGAGACGGGGCACGCTGTATCATGCATAACCAAATCACTAAGCTGTTACAGGCCTTAAAATTATGATAATATGCTGCTTGTTTTTTTAATTTGATGAAATACGCTGAAAGATAACTTAAAATTTCGACAGTCATTAATACAGATTAATAAAATATAATTTATAATTAAATGATCATTAATATTTTATATTATAAAACAGGCTATTCATCTAGGGCATTTTTTAAATTGTGCCAATCATTGATTCCACCTGATTCCCAAACCGGGTTCATTTGATACCGTTACGCTACCCTGCTCATAATTTAATCCGCAAGCAATATCATCAGCCAATAACAAAGGTCCATCCAGATCGGCTTCATCCAGCTGCGGTAAAAAATGTGCAATGGCTGCAGACCCAACAGTACATTCATTCATGCTGCCCATCATTACTTTCATTCCCAATGACCTCGCTTCTTTGATCATTCTCAATGCCGGCGTAATTCCGCTGCATTTGGTGAGTTTGATATTGATTCCGTGAAAATGGTGCAGGCATTTTACAACATCCTTTTCAAAAACGCAACTTTCATCGGCATATAATGGCAGTACGGATGATTTGTATAAATCCTTCATGCCTTCCCAATTATCTTTTGCCAGGGGCTGTTCTATGAATTCAACACCCAGTTCTGCCAGAAGAGGGATTTTTTCAATGGCTTCGGCAGTGGTCCACCCGGCATTCGCATCTATCCTTAAAGTGGCATGGGTATTGGCTCTCAGGGCTTTCACGATAGCAATATCTTCAGAAGTTCCCAGTTTTATCTTGTACACCGGCCAGGGTTTTGCTTTCATTTTGGCCACCATTTTTTCAATGCTGTCAATGCCAATGGTATAATCGGTAATAGCGGTGTTTTCCCATTGGGTATTCCATAATTGGTACAGGGGCTTGTCTTTCATTTTTCCAAATAAGTCCCAGCAGGCCATATCCAGTGCACAAACGAGAAAGGGATTATGGGGAAATAAATGGTGCAGGTAATGCCAGTATCTTTCTGGTTCAGTTAATGCAAATTTTTCTACCATTGCCCTTTTTGATTCCAGGTCGGCAATCATTTGTTCAACCGTTACATCATAATAAGCGATGGCAGGAGCTTCACCCACACCAAATAAATTACCCAGCTGCAACATTACTACCAATGAAGGCTGGTTTGTTTTGGTTCTTCCATTTGAAATAGTGAAAGGATATTGAAAAGGCAGATTGATTGATCGATAACTGAGTTTCAATGCGGAAATTTTAGGACAAAAATAATTAAAAAACAGCCCTGAACTGATAGCGGAACTTTTCATGGTTCTCCATAGCAGCGTTTTAGTTTTGTGGCAGGCCTTCCCGATTGTCTTAATGCTTATCGGGTTTATTGCCTGCCGCTTGCTTCAATATATCCCCGTAATTCTTCATTAAACTCATCTGCTGTCAATAGTTTTTCCAGACTGATGTGCATCCTGTATTGCCAGTAATGTTTTGGGTTGGCAGGAATATTGATCCTTTCCTCATTCGGATTGTCTCTTCTGAGCATTTCATCCATTCCCAATAAATCCTGCAACTGAAAAATGCTCCACATGGCAGGTGAATACAGGTGTTGCAGCACAATGGCTTTGTTTATCCAGGCATCGCAATAAACCGGTGCTTCTCCCCACTGCCCCATTTCATTGTTGTAGAACTGCTGTATTTTTTGCCTGTCTTCTTCCCACCATCCCCTGATGGTACTCATATCGTGCGTAGAAGGGGTTACCACACTTAGATAGGGTGCATCATTCGGATGAAAAAATTGTCTGGATGAGTCTTTGGGCATACGCTGGATTTCCAGGCTCAACAAACCCAATTGCCTCATTACTTCAGGCACACAGGCCGGCACCAATCCCAGGTCTTCACCGCAAACCAGCATATTGGTTACATGCTTTAATGCAGGTAATTTTTGTAATGCTTCCTTCATCCAAAAATCATCCTGCCTCCGGAAATAATAATTTACATACAATTCTTTTAATTGTTGCTGTGTTCCCTGTTCCAGGTTCCTGAAAGAGGAAGTATTTTCCATACCAAAGCGGAAATGAAATTCTTGTCCGTTCGAATCTTCATCTGCAAACAGAATCACATTGCTGATTAGGTTGAAAAGCCCCTGTTTTATCTTGTTATGCTGTTCATCCTCTTCTAATGTGGCAAAATGCTGTTCTACCTTTCTTTGTGTACTGAATTCATCCTTTAATGTATAAGCGCCCGGCTCTTCCCCTGCTTTCAGAAAAAGGCTTTTAACCAGTTCATTGTCGTATCCAAAAACTTCCCACAATACATTTTCGGTAATCAATGGCGCTGTATAGCGGTGGTGGTCAAACCATATATTCCGGCTTGTAAACTCATTGATGTGTACCGGGATGGCGGGTACAAAATGCCCCATAATGCCTTCTACCGCATGCATGGGAATACTCCAGATTCTGAAGAAGCCAAGGATATGATCAATCCGGAAAGCATCAAAATAGTCGCTCATTTGTTCGAAGCGCTGTTTCCACCAGGCAAAACCGTCCTGTTGCATTCTTTGCCAGTTATAAGTGGGGAATCCCCAATTCTGTCCTGTTATCGCAAAATCATCCGGTGGCGACCCTGCCTGAAAATCGAGGTGATACAATTCCGGATTTTGCCAGGCATCTGCACCATGCCTGTAAACACCGATGGCAATATCCCCTTTTACGATAATACCGTTGGCATGTGCGTAAGCAGTGGCTTCCTTTAATTGCAGGTGCAACTGGTACTGAATAAAATAATGTAATCCGATAGCTGCAAATGCCTCAGAATCCCTGGAACTTAGCGACCTGATTTCAGCCGGGTGATATTTTTTATAAGCGGGCCATTTGCTAAAATCTACGGTACCATATTGGTCTCGCAAATAACAGAAAGCAGCATAAGGAACCAGCCAATGTTTGTTTCGCTCAAAATATTTTTTAAAATCCTTATCCGCCAATACTTTCTCCCCTATTTTACCATAAACAGATTTTATATAGGCAGATTTGATTTGTAATACTTGCTCATAGTCCACCACCGGTAATGCATTTAGCCTTATCCTTTCTTTTTCCAGTTTTTCCAGCGCTGTGTTAGCGATATTCCCGGAAATATTTTGCAGGTTCAGATAGATGGGGTGCAGTGCAAAAGCAGAAATGGCCGCATAAGGGTATGAATCCATCCAGCTATGCGTAGCTGTCGTATCATTGATGGGCAATAACTGGATCATTTTCAACCCCGTTTTTTTAGCCCAGTCAACCAATAATACCAGATCCGTAAACTCGCCTACACCAAAACTTTTTTCAGAACGCAAACTAAAAACAGGGATGGCCATTCCGGCAGCTTTCCAGGTATTATTGGGCAGGTGTGCAAAACCATCGTTTAAAATGGTCAGTCTTTGATGCTTTCCTGTATCAGGCAATACCCGGTTGTTTCCATCTTCGAAGCGAAGGAATTTTTTTGTAAGTGTATCATAAACGCAGTATTTGTAAGCAATGGGAAAAGCTTCATTTTCCAATTGCAGGGCAACTGAATAAACTCCTTCTGTTTCATTTCTATCCATCAATACCAATTTCGTTTCATCCCAGTTTCCAAGCGCTGGTACATTTCCCGATACACAGAGTGTTTGTGTACCCGATAATAATGGAGCTTTTGCTTTTAAAATATGTGATACAGGCTTTGTTTTTTTTGCAGTTACAGGATTGTCTTTTTTATGCAGCAATACTTTTTTAAAGGGTTCAGTATAAAAAGCATTTTCATAATAGCCTGCAAAATTCCATGAATCAACGACCTGTAGCTCTTCTGAACTTATTTTGGCGAGGTTAATTTTTTTATCGGATCCTGCATCATAATTACTAACACCATCCGTGTTTTTTAAAATATAATGATAGGTTATGTCGCGGTCTTCAAGTGAAATTTCATTCAGGTCAATTACGAGGTACCAATATTCCTCATTGAAATACTGCATGGGAACAGCTTTCTCAGGTTGGTTATTACCCAATAAGGGATGATCTCCCAAAAGAAAAATTTCCTGACCGAAATTGGTATGAAATTTTAACTGAAAAATAATTTTTTGCAGGACTTTTTTTCCGGCGCTTTTCTGTTTTTTCCCAGACTTTTCTAAGGAGGAACTGGTTGCCGATAGGCCTTTTGTGGGCTTCCTGGTATTCGGTTGCATGGGTGATGCACTTTTTTTAATTGTTTTATCCCTGTCGGTATTCTTTCGGGCGATGTTTCCATTTTTACCGGCATTTTCATTTGACCCAGCTTTCACTGAGTTTTTTTTTGGCTCGGGCAATTTCTCCTTAGCTTGTTTGCTTGTACCTGATACAGCATTACCCTTCTCCGCTTTTGCGGATGCAATCGTTAGTTTATCAATGGCCAATTTGCGTTGTTTTGGATTGCTAATGTAATAAAACAATGTGTAAAATACACACAATTAAAGCAGTACTGTATAAAACGGTGGATTGAGCGGCTTAAAAGCCCTCTTTAATCATATCTGCGGCTTTTTCGGCAATCATGATGGTAGCGGCATTGGTATTTCCTGTAACAATTGTGGGCATAATCGATGCATCTGCCACCCTTAACCCCCTAACCCCATAAACCCTTAGTTTCTCATCTACCACAGCCAGCCCATCCCTGCCCATTTTACAGGTACCAACGGGGTGATAAAGGGTTTCAAGGCTTTTATCGATATGCTCATTCAATGCATCATCAGAAAATGCTTTGGGTAGAGAAATGCCATCCAATACATAGTTTTTCAATGGGTGGGCATTCATGATTTCAACAGCTTTTCTGATGCCTTTCAATAATACCAGCCTGTCTTCTTTTACGGAAAGCAGATTGGGCTGAATAATCGGCGGATCCTTTGGCCTGGAGCTTTTCAACCCGATATATCCCCTGCTTTCCGGTCGTACCAGGATCGACATGATGCTGAAACCACTCATGGTTGAAAAGGAATTGAGCTTATAAATATCTGTCGAATAATCATCTGCAATACCCAGGGGAATAAAATGAAATTGCAGGTCAGGCCTTTGTAAACCGGGATTGGACTTGTAAAAAGCATTGGCTTCAATGGGGCTATTGCTCAGCGGCCCTGATTTCAGCAACAGGTGTTTCAGCAAGGCCATTGTCATATTCAGGGGCTTCAATAAGTCGTTCCCGGTAGGAATAACTGAATTGCAGCTAACACCCGACCATACATGGTCTTGTAAATTTTTGCCAACACCGGGCAATGGATACTTGATGTCAATTCCCTGTTTGCTTAACTCAACCGGGTCTCCCACACCCGATAACATCAAAATATGGGGCGATTGTATGGCACCTGCACACAGGATGATTTCCTTTGAACAGTTGATCCTTTCTGCATTTGAGTGTGCGGTCATTACTTCCACCGCAACAGCTTTGCCATCTTCAATCAATACCGATCTTACCTGGGTATTTGTCCTGACCCATAAATTAGACCTGCGAAGTGCAGGTTTCAGAAATGCTGCAGCAGTGCTGTGGCGTTTATTGTTTTTGATGGTAAACTGTAACATGCTGGCACCTTCCTGGTTTTCTCCGTTATAATCAACAACAGGCGCAATGCCACATTCATTGCAGGCTTCTACAAATATGGGGGCCAATAAACTGGGTTGTTTGGAAAGGGTAACATTCAATGGCCCGTTTTCTCCATGAAAGGGTTCGCCAAACTGCTCATGGGTTTCAGATTTTTTGAAATAAGGAAGTACCTCTTCAAAGCTCCAGCCATTGTTTCCCAGTAAATGCCATTCATTAAAATCCTCCCTGTTTCCTCTTACATATGCCATGGCATTGGTTGAACTGCTTCCCCCAAGGGTTTTACCCCTGGGTATAAAAATTTTCCTGTTGGCTACATTTTTTTGGGGTTCTGTCCAGAAAGCCCAGTCAACTGTGGAATTATTTAATTTGGTATAAGCACCCGGTATTTGAATTTCCAGCTTCCTATCCGGAGGGCCGGCTTCTATGAGCAGAACTTTACATTGGGCATTTTCCGTTAACCTATTCGCCAATACACAGCCGGCTGATCCCGCTCCAATGATGATATAATCATAAGTCATTGGCTAAATATAAGGCAAAAGCATATTGTTTTTCCTGCGTTAAAAAACTAATCACCACAAATCCCCTATTCTTCCCTGGGCAATTAATACTTAACTTACTAAACCAAGTATATTTGCTACACTAACAATTGTTCGTATATGAATTTAGATAAGCCTAAGAACGAAGACTGGATGCGTCTTTCTTTAACCGAAAGGCAAAAATTATTGGATAAGATAAAATTAGGAGGTGGCAAAAAAGCCATTGAAAAGCAAAGAGAAAGAAACAAGCTGACTGCCCGGGAAAGAATCAGCTATTTATGCGACAAAGACGCCCGTTTTATTGAGCTTGGTGCATTTGCAGGATATGAAATGTATGCGGATGCAGGTGGTTGTCCGGCAGGTGGTACCGTTGCGGGAATTGGTTATATAAGTGGAAGGCAATGCCTGGTGGTAGCCAATGATCAAACAGTAAAAGCAGGTGCCTGGTTTCCGATAACAGCCAAAAAAAATCTGCGCATCCAGGAAATAGCCATGGAAAACAAATTGCCCATTATTTACCTGGTAGATAGTGCGGGTGTTTACCTGCCCATGCAGGATGAGGTATTTCCTGATAAAGAAGATTTTGGAAGAATTTTCAGAAATAATGCAAGGATGAGTGCTATGGGGATTACGCAAATAGCAGCTGTATTGGGTGCCTGTGTGGCGGGCGGGGCTTATTTACCCATTATGAGTGATGAAACACTGATGGTAGAAGGGAATGGCAGTATTTTTCTAGCCGGTGCTTATTTGGTAAAAGCAGCCATCGGTGAAGAGATTGACAATGAAACCTTGGGTGGGGCTATTACACATACCGAAATCAGTGGGATTGCAGACTATAAATTCTGTACTGAAAAAGAATGTCTTGACCATATCAAAAAAATAATGGGTAAACTGGGCGAGCCCGAGAATGCCGGTTTCAGCCGGGTTGCTGCAAAAAATCCGGCCAGGAACCAGGAAGAGATTTACAGCATTCTTCACAAGGGGAACCTGAAGCCTTATGAAATGCTGGAAATTATTGAAAGAATTGTAGACAACAGTGAATTTGATCAGTTCAAAGCAGATTATGGCAAAACGATTCTTTGCGGTTATGCGCGCATCGAAGGCTGGGCCGTGGGTATCGTAGCCAATCAGCGATTGGTTAGCAAAAATAAAAAAGGGGAAATGCAGATAGGCGGTGTTATTTACAATGATAGTGCCGATAAGGCTGCAAGGTTTATCATGAATTGTAACCAGAAAAAAATCCCCCTGGTTTTTCTGCAGGATGTAACGGGTTTCATGGTTGGAAGCAGAAGTGAACATAGCGGGATAATTAAGGATGGCGCTAAAATGGTGAATGCAGTGGCTAATTCTGTGGTGCCTAAGTTCAGCATCATCATTGGTAATAGTTATGGTGCAGGTAATTATGCCATGTGTGGAAAAGCATATGATCCGAGACTGATTGTTGCCTGGCCTTCTGCAAAAATTGCCGTAATGGGTGGCGATCAGGCTGCTAAAACACTTTTACAAATCCAGGTGACTGCATTGAAAGCAAAAGGAGAAACCGTTGATGAACTTGTAGAAAAAGAATTGCTCGATCGCATCAAAGGCAGTTATGAAAAACAGACATCCCCTTATTATGCAGCCGCAAGGCTTTGGGTCGACGATATCATTGATCCCATGGATACCAGAATGATTTTATCGGAAGGGATTAAAGCGGCCAACCAGCGTGCAGAAATGGACAGGTTTTCAACCGGCGTGTTTCAGGTTTAGGGAATTGCGCAAAAAGCCCGGTAAATTTATCCGCAAACAGCGGGATTGACTTAAATTTACAGTGATGATAAATGAGGTAGCTTTATAAGCAACCCTGGTGATTGTGCTGTAATTAGCAACAGTTGCTTCATTCATTTTAAAGACCGGTATATGTATAAAGCATTGGTAGTATGCCTTGAGAACTGGGATACCTTACAGGAAGTTCCTTTTGTACTATCGAAAGCAGGTTGTGCGGTCGATGTTTACTGCTCAAAAGAATCCTGGCTATTAAAAAACAGTTTTTACCATAACTGGATTGAAAGCAGCAGTGATTTTGACAAATATAAAAATGAGCTTTTCCGTTTGGCCCTGGATAAAGATGCCGGATACAACTGGATTGTATTGGGAGATGAAAAATTGTTAAAGCTCATGAATGATCATGTAGCCGGTGCAGAACTCTTTGAAAAAATACTACCGCTCACCAAAATGGAAAACCGGGAATTACTGGGTTCCAAAGAAGGTTTGTCAGATCTTTGTATTAAGTATGGTATTCCTACACCCGGCTACCATGTTTACAACCATGAACCCGATTTTTCGGTTGACAAACTTGGGTTAAACTACCCCCTGCTTTTAAAACAGGATTTAAGCTGGGGTGGTGGAGGGATTGATTACTGTGCCGACAAAGCTGCACTTCAAAATGCCATCAATAAAACCGGTAAGGAATTCAGTTATATCATACAGGAATTTATCAGGGGAAAAGACATTGGAATTGAGGCTTTTTATGATCGGGGAATTCTCTTGAACTATAATGCAGGTGAAGTAATCGGATATTCCAAGTCTCAATTCACTTTTACAACCAAACGTCATTATTTTTTAAACAGCCGACTCGAAAAAGAGCTGAAAAAACTGGGTGCTGATTTTGGCATCAATGGCTTTGCCAGTATCCAGGTAATCTACCAGCAGTCAAACGACACTTATTATTTTCTTGAAGCCGATTTGAGGCCCAATTTCTGGGTTCCTTCCGGAAGATTTACCGGGCAGGATTTTTCTCAAGCGATAAGAAAAAAGATCGACCCCTCCTACCAAATTCCCCAAAATACCCGCTTACAAGAGGGCGAAACAATGGAAATTTCAATTTTCTACAGAGACATGAGCCGCTGTTTCAGACAAAAGGATTTCAAAGGTTTTTTTAGTTGGGTATTTAACCGAAAAGGTTACTGGAAATTCATTCCCACTTATGACGGCAAACTGTTCCGAACATTGTTATATGAATTGTTTGTAAAAAAACTGGCGAATAAATTCAAGCGGTAATGCTGTCAAGGTAGTCAAGTATGCTGCCGTCTTTTTTACTATTGAACTTTCTGGCAAACAGTTTATCAGAGAATGTCAAAGCATCTTTGTCATTCATGGTAAGTAGTTTTGGGCTGGGTTTTTTTTCAGACCAATCAATATACCGAAGGTTGTTATTAACCATATCGTCTCTATACATTGAATTATACAGGATTGTCTGGAAAACAATTTCATCGGATCCCCAGGTGAAACGGAAATAATTGTGAATCCTGGTATTATTACTAAGATAGTCTACCACATATTGCGCATGTTTCATGGCAATCGTGAACCACTGCGACCTGCCCATGCCTACCAATTGGTTGGGCATTTTTCTTTTGGGTAAAATAGCGTTTAAAACAGCTGCGAGTTGAAGTGATCCTTTAAACGGATAATCTGTTAAATAATATTTTTCCAATCTTGGTATCGCTTCAGTCCATTCAGTAGCGATCGGATAAAATTCCATGAAAGCCTTACCCGGATTATTTTCCAGAAAATGATGAATATAGGCAGTACTCTTTAAAGGATAATCCTGGCCGCTTAATAAATTAATATAATCAAATGGGATACCTGATTCAATGGCATTGCAGATGGTATTAACAGTTGCCTGTACAATACTGTACCCACCCCAATAAACCTTGATCCGCTCTTTTACTACAAATACCTGCGGATTGGCCAGCAGGGAAGACAGATCCTGCTCTCCGGTTTTCAAGTCAAAATGAATAAAAAAATAAGCATCGGGATGCGTTAGTCTGGCAACCAGCCTGTCTAACTGGTGAGGGTTCTCATGTGCTAATATGATATGGGCAATTTTCAAGTTATTTCCGCAATAGTTTGGCCATCACTACCTGTTTGATTTCTCTGTAACCCGTAAGAAAAATACCCTTCATCGAAATGTCAAGGTATTTGCTAAGCCAGTAATAGCCAAATAATACGCCTGAAAGAAAATTAAACAATGTTGCAATGGCAATACCGTTTAAGTTCCCTACTACATAATAACCAATAAAATCAAATAAAATATTGGTCGATAGCATTACCAGTACTTTAATAAAATTGATTCTGGGTTTATGAATAATATCCAGTGTAACCCCGAGAAACCTGTCGACCGGATATAACCAGGCAAAAGACATAAATATGCGGAAGATCGATACTGCATAAGTGCCGATGTATTTTTCTCCTCCAACAATGCCGATGGCTACATTAGCCAGTAATATGCCTCCCAGCGATACCGGGATTAGGGCCAAAGTAAGCATTCCCGCATATTTTTGCATGATAACAGCTACTTCATCCTTGCGGTTCTTATTAAAGGCTTCAGAAAGTGAGGGCATGCCTGTAGCAAGAAAACTTCGCAGGGGTATCTCAATTACTTCCATCAAACGAAGGGGGATATTGTACATTGCCAATGCTGCAGGACCTGCAGGGCCCAGTATGAACATGATGATAAAGGAATCGGAGCTTCTCAGTAAATTACTGCTGATGGTGGTTCCTACGCTGTATTTCCCAAAATGAAATACCTCCCGGACACAATCCCTGGTTTTTTTGGTAATGGATCTTAGCTTGGTCCATCCCGAAAGGATACAAATCAGGCTTACCAGAATATTACAGGAAAGATTGGTTACCAAAACCGCTGTTAAACTGATTTGCTTGAATAAAATCAATGCAAGTACCATCACCAGGAAAGAACCCTGGTTTACCACACGCAAGATGAGCAATTTGTCGAAACGCTGGTGTGCCTGTAATATCCAGGCAGCAATGGTTAAGGGAAGGGTTGTAAGAAAAGTAATCCCGAACCATTGTATTAAGATGCGAAAACTATCGTTGTTCAGTTTGGGCAAAAAAGGAACTGCCAGGAGGTTGAGGGCACAAAGAATGGCTGTGATCATCAACGCCAGATACCAAACTGAACCCAATACTTCGGAAGCCCGGGGTTCTTCTGTACCTGTATAAAATTTTATTAAAGCCACTTGTAAAAAACCGGTACGGAATGTATCGAGCAGTACAAATACGGTTTGAAAGAAAAACCAAGTACCAATGTCGTGAGGAGACAGACTGCGGTATAAAATGGCCACGGTAGCCATCGCTAAAACCGCCATGGACCCACTTCCTGCCAGGGAAAGGAAATGACGGTTATTTATTTTTGCAAATAGTCCTGCCATGCAGCAATTAGTATGCTTAAAAATACGGGATTAATCTCTCAAATCTAACTCATTTACCGGGTAGCATGTCTTATTTGGAGAAGAATCGGTGGATGCATGAAATATTCATCCGAATATTTTGACATGCAGTTTGGTTATCGATTATGATAATAGCTTTAATTTCGTTTATCACAGATTTTAACCCAATCAGGAAAATATGTCATACCCGATTTATACCGTAGATGCTTTTACCGATAAGGTTTTTGGGGGCAACCCTGCTGCCTGCTGCCCTCTGGAAGCTTTTTTTTCTACCGATATTATGCAGCAACTCGCAAATGAAAACAACCTCTCCGAAACTGCTTTCTTTGTTAAAAAGGAAGATCATAGTTATGATTTGCGTTGGTTTACTCCTGAAGTGGAAATGGATCTTGCGGGCCACCCTACCCTTGCCACTGCATACATCATCTTCAATGAACTCGGGCATCCTGGTGATACGATTTCTTTTCATACCAGAAGCGGGCTGCTTACAGTTGTAAAAAAAGGAGACCTGCTTGAGATGAATTTCCCCGCAAGAATGCCACAGCCATGCGAACTGCCCGAGCAGCTGATCAGGGGATTTTCCATCAAACCCAGGCAGGTATTGAAGTCCAGGGACTATTTTCTGGTTTACGATTCGGTTGAGGAAATTATCGAGGTAAAACCCGATTACAACCATTTGAATAAGCTGGATACATTGGGCATTATCATTACAGCCAAAGGAAATGAATCAGATTTTGTTTGTCGTTTTCTGGTACCCAACTCTGTGATTGGAGAAGATCCGGTAACAGGTTCAGCACATGCCAGTTTAATACCGTACTGGGCAAAGGAGCTTAACAAAACTGAACTTAGTTCCATACAACTCTCAAAACGCAAAGGACATCTCTACTGTGGTTTTCTGGGTGATCGGGTAACCATTGCCGGAAAAGCCGTACTTTATATGAAAGGCGAATATTTTTTATAAAATTGTATGAATTGTCCATTTCATCCAATCGACCAATTTCCCTTATTTGTGTATTATAATCAGGAACAACTATGTCTGCTTCGCATCCCTTAGTCATATATACCGATGGTGCTGCAAGGGGCAATCCCGGGCCCGGAGGCTATGGCATTGTATTAATCTGGGGAAATAAAGTGAAGGAAATCGCTGCTGGCTACCGGCTCACAACGAATAACCGAATGGAACTGATGGCCGTTATTGTTGGACTTAAAGCATTGACCAAAAAAAACATTGGGGTAACCATTTTTACCGACAGCAAGTATATAGTAGACAGTGTTGAAAAAAAATGGCTGAACAATTGGATAAAGACCGATTTCAAGGGTGGGAAGAAAAACCGGGACTTATGGGAAGCTTATTATGCGTTGTCCAAACAGTTCAATATTCGCTTTGTTTGGGTAAAGGGACATGCGGATAATCTGTGGAATAACCGCTGCGATGAACTGGCAACTACTGCGGCAGACGGACATGAGTTATTGACAGATGAATGGTATGAGGCAGAGAGGCAATAAAAAAGCCTCAGTAAGTGCTGAGGCTTTGAGGTTGATAGTTTCGTTTAATTAAGTATTTTTTTCCCCGGATAATTTTTTATCAAATAGTAAGTGCCAAAAAGCAGGGCTGAAAAAACAATGGTAGCCATCATACTATTGATATAGAAAGGAACAGCATCATTATAGCACAAAATCAGTCCCTGCATTGTTTTAGGTCGGTTCAGGCCATATCCTTTGGAGCTATCACTTGCCCATACCAAAAAATTGGAAACAAGGAAATAGGCTGTGGGTGCTGAAACTGCTGCAAAAAACATCCCCTTCACCTTATTGGTTTTAACTAAAAATCCGAAGCAGGTCATCCCCGCAAAAAGCAGGTAGTTGATCCATTGCCCGTCATAAAAACCATAAATCGGACTCAATCCATTGATATAAAGCAATTGGTAAAGTAAATCGGAGAGGAACATTGATACCAGGGGCAGTAAAAAAGCCCATTTTTTATCTTTTACAAAAAGGGCACCGCTGAACAGGCCAATGGCTATCTGAGGTGCAAAACCCATGGGGCGATTGGGTAAAATACGGTATAAGGCAGTTACCAATACCATGATGATAAGAGATAGAATTACTTGACGGTTAATTTTCATTTTTTCAATGTTTCGTGGCAAAAATAGGTCTAAACGGGCATTTTATGCTTTCAATTTTCCTCATATTGTGTATAAGCTTAACCAAGGGGCACAAATGCCTTAAACAGGGTACAGTTTCCCGAAGATTGCAAGCTGTATTGCCGGTTAGCAAAAACCGCAAGGGCTTCTCCCCTTTTTAAAACAATCGCGTTGTTTACGAGGGCGCCTCCTTCTGTAACAATCAATATTTCCAGTGATGCGGCAATGTTTTGGTATGACATACCCGGCTGCAGGTTGATCCGGGAAATGCCGAAATCTGGTACAGGACAGGGATAGATTCTTTCTCCTGTAATGCCGGGATTACCGGCCATTACATTGGGTACAACGGCTTCGAAAAGGGTATGCTTCAACAGTTCAGGTACATCAATATGCTTAGGGGTTAGTCCGGCTCTTAGCACATTGTCGCTATTGGCCATCAGTTCCACGCAATGTCCTTCCATATAAGCGTGGGGGATACCGGCACTTTGAAATACGGCTTCCCCGGGGTTTACTTTAACAATATTGAAAAAATAAACAGAGAATATTGCCCTGTCAATATCACCGAATTCCTTTTTTCCTTCAAAAATTCTGGCAACCCACCAACCGGGCATTTCACGTGTTAATTCCCCCTCTTTTTTTCTTCTTATCTCTCTTTTAACCAGGTTAGAAAGCATTGCATTGACCTCCGGCTGTTCCATTTCCATCAGAAACTGGTACAAGGGTTTGAGGCCTTCTTTTTTGAAAAATGGCAGTAATACTTTAAATTCAGGTACCGCTTCTAAAGTATTCTCAATCAGTTGGATAGATTTAAAACCATGCAAAAGCCAGAAATCACTCAAAGCGACCATTACCTCGGGTTTATGGTTTTTGTCCTTGTAATTTCTATTGGGTGCATGTAGCGGAATACCCGCAGTTTCTTCCTTTTCAAAACCAATTTCGGCTGCTGTTTTGCTTGGGTGAACCTGTATGGAAAGGATCTCGTTTACATCCTGCACTTTGAATAAATAAGGCAGTTCCCCGAACCTGTCAAATACCTGTTGGGAAAGTACATTAACAGGGTCTTCCTGTAAAAATCGGGTGAGCAAAACAGGACCATTTGCTGTTTCAAGCTCTCCGGATGCCAGATGATGAGCCCCCATCCAATATTCTGCACATGGCTTTTTTTCAGGATTGGAAATTCCCAATAAATCACACAGAAACTCTTTGCCTCCCCAGGCATAGTGCATGAGCTTTCCCCTCAGTTTATAGATACCGGATTCCTCTTTCATTTGCGTATTTTTTACGGGTATTATCCTATAACGCCTAAATCCGTTTTTTCTTGTTTCCCTGGCTAATTTTAGCAAAACAACCGTATGACACCCAACCAGTCGAAAGGCAACCAGGGAGAAATAATTGCTGCATCCTGGTTAGTGGAAAAAAATTACTGCATACTCGAA
>JBDKLG010000016.1:0-4728 GCA_039795695.1 Bacteroidota bacterium | reverse complement strand
AATAGAAGGAGAGGATACAAATATTAAAATCACCCGGCCAATCGATTTATTGTTTGCAGAAAGCATCCTGAAAGATAGAAACGGGGGATAGCTAATTATTTGCCAGCCATTTTGAAGCTTCGTTTTGCAAAATTAGCAGCAGTGCTGGCAGAGGTAACAGTAATAGTTGCGGTATAAACTACTCCCACAGCCATATTTTGAAAAGTAACGGTAAAGGGATTTACAGAAGAACTAATGGTTTGGCTAAACGTGGTACTTCCATCTGCATCGTTTACCAGCTTTAGGGTGGCTCTTACGCCTGTTTTTGGCATTACAGAAGTAACCGTAACAATAAAATCCTGTGTAGATCCCAATACAAGCATGGTTCCGGAACCCGGGTTGGGCGATAAGGAAAAAGCAATCTGCTCCTCAACAGTGGCAGTTCCCCCACTACTGCTTCCACCACCTGTTTTACTGCAGGATAAGCATGTTAAAAACATCACGCATACTAATACCAGTGATATTCGATTCAGCCAGTTCCAATGCCAACTAATTTTTTCTGCCATGCCAATGTCACTTTTGTATTAATAACGGGTGCATTTCAATTTGCAAACATGAAAAGTTCAACAAATCAAATGCTTTTACAATAATAGGAAAAACTAAAGGATTTTGGTGAACTCGAAAACCATTTTTACACAGCTTTCAGGAGAAGCAACCAAAAAATACCCCTTAGAGACAAAATCTTAAAAAATAAATTAACTTATTGATTTATAATTAATTACAAATATTTTTATTTTTTAAATTATAGTATTCAAAGAAGCTTTAAACCAAAATACTGGTATTATTGATTTTATCCAGTATTTGGTGTGCCACTTCCATGGCCAGAAAGCCGTCGATTTCACTTACAATGGTGGGCTTATTGTTTATTATCGCATCTACAAATGCTTCCAGTTCCAGTTTGATGGCATTCCTGGGTTCGATAGTTGGGGTTGCGATGGCAATGGTTTTTTTTCCATGCTGGGTTTCAATATCAAAAGAAAAAACATTGGTATCCGATGGCTGTTTTAATTTAATGATCTCTGTTTTTTTCTCAAGAAAATCGATCCCCAGATAAGCATCTTTTTGGAACAAACGCATTTTGCGCATTTTCTTCATACTAATCCTACTGCTGGTAAGATTGGCTACACAGCCATTATTGAACTCAATTCGTACATTGGCTATATCAGGCGTTTCTGTCATAACGGCTACCCCGCTTGCCGAAATATTTTTTACATCGCTTTTTACCAAACTGAGGATAATATCAATGTCATGAATCATTAAATCAAGAATCACACTCACTTCTGTTCCGCGGGGATTGAATTGTGCCAAACGGTGAACCTCAATAAACATAGGGTTCAGCGGCATATCCTTGATGGCAAGATAGGCCGGATTAAACCGCTCTACATGGCCTACCTGCATCTTGATATTGGCTTCTCTTACCATGCTCACAATATCTCTGCCTTCCTGAATCGTATGCGTAAGCGGCTTTTCAACAAATACATGCTTCCCCTTTCGGATGGCTTGCATGCAAATGGAAAAATGATGATCGGTGGGGGTAATTACATCAATTATATCACAGGCATCCATTAATTTATCCTCATCCATAAACCGTTTCAGTCCGTATTGCTCAGAAACTGTTTTCGCATTTTCATTATTGGGATCAAAAAAGCCGACAATTTTTATCCCTTCCATTTCTTTCCAGTTGTTCAAATGAAATTTCCCCAGGTGACCCACTCCAAAAACACCAACTTTCAGCATAGTAAAGGCTTTATTTGTGAAGGGTAAAGATAATTATTCATTCGGCTTCAGGGGCTTTAGGATTAACATGTGGATATATTGTCGGATTTGCATCAGGCAAACAATGCCTTGTTTTCAATATTGGTTAAAGCTGTATCCTGCAACAGGGTTTTTTCGCAGGCAAGGGTATGGGGCAATTCGTATTGAAAAAAGAATTCCATGGTATGTATTTTGCCCAGATAAAAATCTGCGGTATTTGTGCTAAAATCTTCACCGGCCAGCTTTTCCGCTGCCACCAATGCCATTTTCAGCCATTGCCAGCCAATAATCACATAACCCGCCATCTCCATAAAAACAGTGGCATCAGCAAGGTATCTTTCTGTTTCAGCCTTAACTGCAAACCCACGTAATTTGTCCAGCACTTTTTTCAGCCGTTTCAATTCCCCTTCCATTTGTGTTGCATAAACTTGTAATTTTTCAAAACGCTGCGCTGCAACAAGGGTGTCTAAAATAGCTTGTACCAGCATTTCCAGCGCTTTTCCATTTTGCATGGTTATTTTTCTGCCCAATAAATCAAGCGACTGGATACCTGTAGTGCCCTCATAGAGCGACATGATTTTTAAATCTCGGTAATGCTGTTGAACGGGAAAATCGGTGGTATAACCATAGCCCCCAAGTATTTGAATGGCCAGTGAAGCCGACCGGCTTCCCTGTTCTGATGAATATGTCTTTACAACCGGGGTAAGGATTTCGAGCAATAACTGAAATTTTTCTTTCTCCTCACCGGATGCCACCTGTGATAAATCATACAAACGGTTACATTCCATGGCAAGTGATAAAGACCCTTCTGCAATTGCTTTTTGTGTGAGCAGCATTCTTTGTACGTCTGCATGATTGATAATGAGTGTTGGGGCTTTCAATGGGTCTTTCTCTCCGGCAATTCTTCCCTGCGGCCGTTCCATTGCATAATTGAGAGAAGCCTGGTATGCAGCCATTGCAACCGAGGCAGCGCATTGCCCCACGCTGATCCGCGCACCATTCATCATTTGAAACATATAGGCGAGGCCCTTATGCGGCTCACCTACCAGAAAACCCCGGCAATCATCATTGTCGCCAAAGGAGAGGTGAGTGGTAGCATAGCCTCTTTGGCCCATTTTCTGAAAATCACCTGCACAATACACATCATTGTATTCGAGTGTCTCATTCTCTGCCAATCTGAATTTAGGAATGATGAACAGGGAGATTCCTTTAATTCCGGCTGGTGCACCTTCAATTCTTGCCAGCGTAAGGTGTACAAAATTAGCACAGGCTTCATGCTGCCCGCCTGAAATAAAAATCTTTTGACCCTTTATATGAAAATGCCCATCCTCCGTTGGTTTAGCAGTGGTAATGATATCCGATAAAGAACTGCCGGCCTGCGGTTCAGTAAGTGCCATGGTTCCCTGCCATTCACCGGAAAAGATTTTTGGTACATAGCTATTTATCTGCTCTTTATTGCCAAAAGCCAGGATCAATCCGGCCGCACCTCCCGATAATCCCAGGTATCCTTCCACCCCATTATTTGCAGCCTGAAAAATATGGTGCCCCATGCTGAAAATCATTTCGGGTAACTGCATACCTCCGTGCTCAAATGATGCATACCCCCCAATCCAATGCTGTTCGGCAGCATTCTTAATGATGGTTTTTAACTGTGGGTGTGTAATTACACCACCCTTGCCATCGTAGCGGGCAGGGCTCTCATCCATACTTTTGTAATAAGGAAACATATCCTGGTCTGCCAGCAATTTTGCCGATTCAATAATCATCCAGGCCTGTTCTCTGTCAATATGTGCATAACTGGGGTACTGCAAAACAGTTTCTACCGGATGTACATCAAAAAGCAAAAACCGAAGAAGCTCCATGCTGGTATATTTGGCCATGACTATGTGTTTACTGGTTGATTATTGAATTATACTATTAAACTAATTACTTCAGCAATACAGGCAGGTTTCTCTGAGCCTTTTAATTCCATTGTACAATTGATGAAAATTTTTACCGAACCATTTGCCTGTTCTTCTGCCGCTGTAATAACAGCACTGAGTCTGATTTGATCGGATTCTTTCACGGGACTGATGAATCTTGCTTTGTTTATTCCATAATTAAAAGAAGACCGGATATCGCTGATATGTATCAGCCGGTATAAGAATTGTGAAATAAGCGAGATCGTAAGATATCCATGTGCAATAGTTTTCCCTTCAGGAAGCAGTGATTTGGCTTTTTCTGTATCGGTATGAACCCATTGAAAATCACCTGTAGCATTGGCAAAATCGTTAATCATGTCCTGTGTAATCCTAAGCCATTCAGTAGGACCCAATGATTTGCCAATATGGTTTTTGGTATCTGCAATGCCTTTCACCAATAGAGGTATTGCTGCCATCGTTGCTGTTGCAATAGAAGGAGCAGGGCCTGCAGATGCAGTGGGGGCAATACTTTCATCCCAATTGCCAATTTTAATGATTGCTTTCCCCATCACTTTTCTATCGATAAGGTCCTGTAATGCAAGGGCAGTCTGTTCAAGCTTGTATACCCGATGAATATGTTGTTGAACTGCCCCTTTGTGGTACCATTGTAAAATCTCAAGCATATTCTCCATGCTTTTCCCGGGCTCTTTTTCTGCAAAGCTGCCCCAGAAAATACCCATAATGCTGCAACCTTTCAGCAGGGGTAGGTTAAAAGGCAACTGTGGAATTTCTCCTGAAGCAAATCCCACCACCAGGTACCTTCCATTCCAGGCCATTGAGCGCAATGCAGGCTCTGCCTGTTTTCCACCAACAGGATCATAAACAATGTCAATGCCGCTGCCGCCGGTTAATTCTTTTAAACGGGCTTTCAGGTCGTCCTTGGAATAGTTGATGCATGCATTGGCTCCCTTGCTTTTGCACAAAGCGAGTTTCTCATCTGAAGAAGCGGCTGCGATAATATTCGCACCCATTA
>JBDKLG010000015.1:0-6876 GCA_039795695.1 Bacteroidota bacterium | reverse complement strand
AATTGAATAATCCGAAAAAACCGTGCCGTTTACCAGGGGAACCTTAAAAGCCGGATGCGCACCCACTGAAAAGTACAGGGGTTCTTTGCCGGTATTCTCAACCAGGTATTCAACAGTAAGTGTATTGTTTACCAGGGTATAAATAAGGGTAAACCTGAAATCAAATGGGTATACTTTTTTTGTTTCTTGATCAGCTATCAAAGTGAAACTGATACTGTTTGTTGATTGGGCAGTTACGGCAAAATCTTTTTCGCGCGCAAAGCCATGACGGCTTAGTTGATAGGATTTCCCCTGAAAAGTATAGCTGTTGTTTTTTAGGCCGCCAACAATTGGGAACAATACAGGGCTTTTCTTACTCCAGAATGCAGGATTTGCATCCCATAAGTATTCCAGCTGGTTTGCCCGGTGGTAAATGCTTTGTAATTCTGCTCCTTTTGGGGAAAGGGTTACGGTAAGTACCTGATTGGAAATTTCGAACATGGAAAACAATTATCCTTCTGATTCTTCAATTTTTTCATCCACTGCATTCGCCATCATGCGGGCACTTATTTTTTTGAGTGGGTTCTGTCGCATGGCTGCATAACCCAATCTTTTTCTGCTGATCTCGATGCATTCAAATACAGCAGCCAGAAAAGAACTATGGTCTGCCTTGTCCTTGCCTGCAATATCGAATGCGGTGCCATGGTCGGGGCTGGTTCTTACGGCAGGTAAACCGGCAGTATAATTGGTGCCTTCTCCCAATGCGAGTGATTTAAAGGGGATCAGTCCCTGATCGTGGTACATGGCGAGTACGGCATCGAATTTTTCAAATTGTCCGCGTGCGAAAAAGGCATCGGCACTATAAGGACCAAAAACGAGCATATTGTGTTTGGCTTCCTTGATAGCAGGTTTGATGATATTCTCTTCTTCAGTTCCTATCAATCCTTCATCTCCGGCATGGGGGTTTAATCCCAATACTGCGATCTTTGGCTTATCAATCCCAAAATCTTTTTGGAGACTGCTGTGAATGATTTTCAACTTACCCAGGATAGCTTCTTTACTAATGAATTGGGCAATTTCTGCTACAGGCATATGCTCAGTAACCAAACCTACACGCATATTTTCTGCAATCATGAGCATCACAACATCCGGCACATTAAAAACAGCCTTAAAGTAAGGGGTATGTCCGGTATAATTAAAGTCGGCAGATTGAATATTTTTTTTATGAATGGGGGCCGTTACCAATCCCTGTATATGACCGTTTTTTAAGGCCTGGGTAGCCTGCTGCAAAGAAATCAATGCATATTTTCCACCAGTTTCATTGAGTTGTCCGGGAGTAATGGCTACTTCTTCTTCCCAGCAGTTCACAACATTTACCTGTTTGGGGTTAAGGCGGTTGAGTTCGCGGGTATTGGCATAGTTGAAATTATAATCAGGGAGCCCCTTCCGGTAAAAATTAAGGCTTTTATTGCTTGCAAAAACAACAGGGGTACATATTTCCAGTAAGCGATGATCAGCAAGTGTTTTGATGATTAATTCGATTCCAATACCATTAAGATCGCCTGTAGTAAATCCAATAATTGGTTTTTGTGCTTCGTTGCTCATTTCAGGAGTTTATACAGTAAAAATAAGGAGAATGTGGGAGGAAACCGGGAAATGTAGGCCTCGGAAATGAATAAGCAATTAAAACCCTCTCTATTACAGGTATTGGCCAATATATGAGCAGGTATGGCCAAAGCTTGCCGGGGGAGATAGGTTCAGTTTCAATGTCTTATTTTTGCCAGAATGGAGTATACCTTAAAGAAATCCCTGGGTCAGCATTTTTTGAAAGATGAATCTGTCTGTAAAAAAATTGTGACTGCCCTGGGCGAGCATCATTTGAATAAATTGGTGGAAGTAGGACCTGGGGGCGGAGCTTTGACAAAATATTTGCTGGCTTTGGAAGGGATTGATTTTAAAGCAGTGGAACTGGATGATGAGAAAGTAGTTTACCTGGAAAAAAAGTTTCCGGCTATTCAGGGTAAAATCATCCATAAAAGTATTTTGGATATAGAAGCGCCTTTTGAGGAAGCATTTACGCTGGTCGGAAATTTTCCTTATAATATTTCTACCCAGATTGTATTCAAAGTGTTGGAATGGAAGGAGCAATTGCCCGTTATGATTGGTATGTTTCAGAAAGAAGTAGCCGAGCGGATTGTGTCGAAGCCGGGCTCAAAAGTGTATGGGATACTCAGTGTGCTTACACAGGCATTTTATGAAACGGAATATTTGTTTGATGTGCCCCCGGAAAGTTTTAACCCACCTCCAAAAATAATGAGCGGGGTTATCAGGCTGGTGAAGAAAGAATACCCTGTAGCTGTTAAAACGGAAAAAGACTTGTTTGTTCTTGTAAAAGCGGCTTTTAACCAGCGAAGGAAAATGCTGCGAAATGCAGTAAGGGGATTGTTTGAGGAAGAAGTATTGAAAGATGCAATTTTTAATAAACGGGCAGAACAGCTAAGCGTTGAACAGTTTGCAGAACTTAGCTTCAGGATGCGATAAAAGCAATAATAAGCGGGGTTATTGGCCATAAGCCCTGCAACAGCAAATTAGTATGAAGAACAAAGTACTTATTACCGCCAAAACGCACCCCTGGTTATTGGAAACCCTTTCCAACAAAGGGTTTGAGATTGTGTATGCCCCGGAGATTACGGCTGAAGACCTGCTGAAAACAATCGGTGATATTACGGGATTGGTGGTAACTACCCGATTAAAGATAGACAAGGACATTATTGATGCTGCAAGTAGTTTGAAATGGATTGGCAGGTTGGGGAGCGGTATGGAATTGATTGATGTTGCCTATGCTGAGACCAAAGGCATTTGCTGTGAAAGCAGCCCCGAAGGAAACCGTAATGCAGTAGCTGAACATGCATTGGGTATGTTATTGAGTTTAATGAACCGAATATGCAGCAGTTGCCAGGAAGTTAAAACCGGAAAATGGCTTCGCGATGAAAACCGGGGCGAGGAACTGAGCGGGAAAACAGTAGGGATTATTGGTTATGGCAATACAGGTTATGCTTTTGCTAAAATCCTCTCTTCATTTAACGTTACCATATTGGCGCATGATAGGTATAAGTCTGATTTTGCAAAAGGGGCAATAAAAGAAGCCGGCCTGGAGCAGGTATTGCGGTATGCCGATGTGGTTAGTCTGCATTTGCCGCTAACAACAGATACTTTTCACTTTGCCAATGATGCTTTCTTTGATTCTCTGCAGCAGCAACCTTATTTCATCAGTACCTGCAGGGGCAAGGTTACAAATACAGAAGCATTGATCAGGGCACTGAAAAACGGTCAAATAAAAGCTGCAGCACTGGATGTGCTGGAAAACGAAAAACTCAGTACCTATACCACAAAAGAAAAAGAAGATTTGGCATGGCTGCTCTCCTGTCCGAATGTGCTCATAACCCCCCATATTGCCGGCTATTCAGAAGAAGCCTACCTGAAAATGGGACAGGTTTTAATTGAAAAATTAGGCATTTAATGGGCAGAATCTATTAAAAATCCTACTTTTACCGCCTGCAACGCTGCAATCAAATGTGGCGTTGTATTTTTTTTGACTCTATTTAAAACGGAAGATTATGAGTGACGCAAATATGTATGTGACAAAAGAGACATTTGATAAAATGCGTGAAGAGCTTCACCGGATGAAAACGATTGACCGACCTGCTTCTTCCAAAGCCATCGCGGAAGCCAGGGAAAAAGGTGATTTGAAAGAGAACGCAGAATATGACGCAGCCAAGGAGGCCCAGGGAATGCTGGAAGCCAAAATAAAACAATTGGAAGGAGTTATTGCCAATGCCAAAATTGTTGATACAAAAACCATTGATACCAGTAAAGTAACTATTCTAACCAAAGTAACCATAACCAATATGGCTACCAAGAAAACTGTTACGTACCAGATAGTTGGTGAGAAAGAAGCTGATCTGAAACTGGGAAAAATTTCTGCGGGCTCACCCATTGGAAAAGGATTGATGGGAAAAGTAAAAGGGGAAATTGCGGAGATACAGGCCCCGAATGGTGTATTGAAGTTTAGGGTAGAGGATATTACCGTATAATTTCCCATTGCATTTAACCTTGCTGTCATGACTGTTTTTTCAAAAATCATTGCAGGTGAAATTCCTTCTTACCGGATCGCAGAAAATGAAAAATTTTATGCATTCCTCGATATTTTTCCATTGGTCAAAGGGCATGTGCTGGTAGTGCCCAAACTGGAGACAGATAAGTTTTTTGATATGCCGGATGAGTACCTGGCTGAACTGCTTTTATTTGCGAAACCCATCGCGCAGGCCATTGAAAGGTCTTTTCCCTGTAACCGTTGCGGGATAAGTGTTGTAGGGCTCGAAGTGCCACATGCACATTTGCACCTGCTACCTATCAATAGCGCTGATGACTTGAATTTCAACAGAGCTAAACTAAAACCGGGGAAGGAAGAGTTAACGGAGGTTCAGGCAATCATCTCTAAGGCAATGGAAAATGTTTTGTAAAATACCCGGGGAATATTATCCCCCCTGCCGTTTTATGCGGCCAGGATTTTTTGCGATAAAATCATCCCATCCCTTCAGGGGCTTAACCGTTTTGCCAATTAAAGAATTTTCCTGGTAATGGTGACAGAGCGCTACGGCCAGGGCGTCGGTGGCATCAAAGTATTGGGGTTTTTCTTCTATGGCAAGTACTCTTTGCAACATTTTCCAAACCTGGTCCTTATCGGCATTACCATTGCCTGTGATAGACTGCTTTACTTTTTTGGGAGAGTATTCAGTAACCAGTAATCCAGCCTGCATTGCAGCCGCAATAGCCACCCCCTGGGCTCTCCCCAGTTTGAGCATGCTCTGAACATTTTTTCCAAAAAAAGGAGCTTCGATGGCAAAACTGTTGGGCTGGTAAAGCCTGATTAATTCAGCTACTTTACTGTGAATCATGTTTAATCGGGCATAAATGTCTTTTTCTTTCGAGAGCTTCAAAACATCCATCAGCAGTACCTGTGGCTGTGACTGGGTTATTCTTAATAGTGCATAACCCATTAATTGGGTACCCGGATCGATTCCTAAAATGATTTGGCCTTTTTTCATGCTTTGGTGAAAATACGGGGTTATAGGGAAATAATGGGGTGGTAGCCGACCGACACTTAATGAAAGAATTTTTTAATAGGGTATTGGGCCCACGCCCTGAGTTCCGCTTCTCAATCTCAGCCCGAAAGCCGTTCTTTGCAATGTAAATAACAGGTTTCTGAATAAACAACTAAAAATATTTCTCAATTATTTCCTGGGCCCCGTACTTTTTGTTTGGCTAAGCTATTCAATTTACGGGCAGATTCAGCGGCAGCAGGATGTGAGGCAATCCTGGCACCTGATAAGGGATGCATTCCGGGGGCCGGAACTTATGAAAATGATTTTTGTAGGCTTGCTCATGTTTGTTAACTGGGGAATTGAAGCGTGGAAATGGAAAATATTGGTAAGCGGTATTGAAAAAGTGAGTTTTGGAAAAGCAGTTAAAGCTGTATTTACGGGGCAGGCATTGGGTTTTAATACCCCTAACAGGATTGGAGAATCTGCCGGCAGGTCAATTTTTCTGGAAGAGGGAAACCGCTTGCGGGGAATTGTGTTATCGGTGGTAGGAAGTGTGAGCCAAATAATTGTAACTTTTGGCACAGGCTTATTGGCATTGATTTATCTCAGGTATTTTATATTGGATGAAACCCATCATGTAGAGGGGTTATCGGTTTTCTGGCTGGATGGACTGATTTATTTGATAAGCATTGGCATTGTCTTGGTAGTCCTGCTCTACTTCCGCTTATCCTGGTTCATCCAATTACTTGAAAAAATTCCCCTGATTGCCAAATACCAGTTTTTTGTGCAAAAATTAGAGGATTTTCACTGGAAAGAATTAACAAGAATTTTAATCCTTTCATCCATCAGATATGGTGTATTTGTAGTGCAATATGTATTATTGTTGCAGGCTTTTGAAGTGTACATACATTGGCTGGATGCAGCCATGCTGGTAAGTGTGATGTTATTGGTTTTGGCAATGGTTCCAACAATTGCACTGGCTGAGCTTGGGTTCAGGGGAAAAATAAGCATTCAGTTATTTGGCCTTTTTAGTAACAATTCACTGGGCATCATTGCTACTGCTGCGGGTATCTGGATTATCAACCTGATAATTCCTGCCATAGCAGGTAGTTTGTTTATTTTGGGGGTACGGTTATTTAGAAATAAATAAGAAGAAAAATTGAAAAAAACAGCCTTAGTAATTTTTGTTTTGGGCTTATTGGCCTGGAAACCTGTTTCAACCGGAGATGAGTTTTGCGGATTGAGGAATTTTGCATTCCAGGACGGGGAAAAAATTACTTACCAGGTTTTTTATTCCGTGATTGGGTTGTATATCAATGCCGGGTCGGCCAGTTTTACAATTAACCCCGATCATATTAATAACAGAGCTGTATATCATGTGATTGGTGCAGGTAGCTCTAACCCCAGTTACGACTGGATTTTTAAAGTAAGGGACCGTTATGAGTCTTATATAGATACCGCCACTCTTCAGCCATTGAAATTTATCCGCGATATAGATGAAGGGGGTTTTAAGAAGCAGGAGAATATTACATTTAACCACAAAACCAATTCAGCTATAACCACTACCGGTACTTTCAAAGTGCCCAGCTGTATCCAGGATGTGCTTAGTGCTATCTATTATGCCAGAAATATAGATTTTGGCAGGTATCGGATAGACGATAAAATTCCTTTCTCTATGTTCCTGGATAATGAAGTGTACAACCTTTATATAAAATACCAGGGAAAGGAATTGATTAAAACCAAATACGGAAAGTTTAATGCCATTAAATTCAAACCCTTATTGGTAAAAGGA
>JBDKLG010000014.1:0-2601 GCA_039795695.1 Bacteroidota bacterium | reverse complement strand
CATTATTACAGGGCTGAGCCTTTTTGCCATCGGTTCATTTTTGTTCATTCCTGCAGCCAATACACAGCAATATATTTTCTTTCTGCTGGCACTTTTCATTATTGCCTGTGGATTAACCATTTTAGAAACGGCTGCAAATCCCTATGCATCTTTGCTGGGCGACCCGTCAACTGCCACCCAGCGACTGAATTTTGCACAGTCTTTTAACGGATTGGCTGCTACCATTGCTCCAATTATCGGAGCCAGAATGATATTAACGCAGGGATATTCGGATGAAGCATTGAATGCCATGAATGCAGTGGCAAGACAGGCTGCTTTGGCAGCAGAAGCTGCTACGGTAAAAACACCTTATTTGATACTCGCCTGCCTGATTGTGATGATTGCAGTTGTTTTTGCTTTTTTGAAATTGCCGGAAATCAAAGAAGACGATGCTGACACAAAGGGGAAAAGTATTTTACACACACTAAAACACAAACATTTGCTGGGTGCGGTAATTGCACAATTCTTTTATGTGGGGGCACAGGTTTGCGTATTCAGTTTTTTTATTCTTTTTGCTGTAAAAGCCTCAGGGATTGATAAGGTAAAAGCCGCCGATTACCTGGGATGGGGCTGTGGTATGGCTTTCATGATTGGCAGATTTGCCGGAACTTTTTTGATGAAGTTCATTGCCCCAGCAAAACTTCTGGCATTTTATTCATTCATGAGCGTACTGCTTTGCCTGGTGGCAATTAATGCAAGCGGAATGTTGCCCGTTTATGCCATCATCGGCATAGCTTTTTTTATGTCGATCATGTTCCCTACCATTTTTTCTTTGGGAATTAAGGGCCTGGGGGCTGATACAGAATTGGGCAGTAGTTTAATCATCATGTCAATTGTAGGTGGAGCATTATTACCGCCTTTGTTGGGTTATATCAGCGATAGTACGAACAATATACAGATAGGGTATATTGTGCCGATGTGCTGTTTCATGGTGGTTTTCTGGTTTGGGTGGAAGGGGCATCGTATAAAAAATGATTGACAATGGCAGAAACAGGTATTGAAGCAGGAAACATTCAGGAGAAAAAATTACTTAAATCTTTTTTATGTTAGACAGGTATTGTTTGGCGCTGGATTTGATTGATGATGCAGAACTGATTGGCGCTTATGAAGAATGGCACCGGAATGTATGGCCTGAAATACTTGCCGGTATTCGTTCTTCCGGGATTGCACACATGGAAATTTACAGGGTAGCTAACAGAATGTTCATGATTATGGAAGTAAATGAACAGTTTGATTGGGCAGAAAAAGCAAGGGCAGATGCCGACAGTGAAATTGTACAGCAATGGGAAACGCTGATGTGGAATTATCAACAGCCATTGCCCTTTGCCAAACCCGGCGAAAAATGGATGTTGATGAAAAAAATATTTTCCACCTAATTTGCAGAAACAATCCCCGTTAAACCAGTGACTATGTTTAGTTTGATCAATAAAAAAGCAGTTATTACAGGAGGAGGTAGTGGTATTGGCAAAGCCGTTGCAACACTCTTTGCCCGGCAAAACGCTTTGGTGCATGTTCTTGACCTTAATAAAACTGCAGGAGAAGAAACAGTTGCAGAAATAAAGTCGGAGGGTGGAACAGCTTTTTTCTGGGAATGTAATATCACCAGCCAGGCGCAGGTGAAAACCATTTTTGAATCTATTGCATCTTTTGATATACTGGTGAATTGTGCCGGTATTGCACATATAGGCAAAGCAGGCGATACGAATGAAACAGATTTCGAAAAAGTATTTCAGGTAAACGTAAAGGGAATGTATAATTGTTTACACGAAGCGATTCCGGTTTTGCAAAAACAGAAAGGAGGGGTTATTCTAAATATGGCATCGATTGCTGCCTGGGTTGGAATTGATGACCGTTTTGCTTACAGTATGAGCAAGGGGGCTGTTTGTGCCATGACTGTAAGTGTAGCCAAAGATTATCTTAAAGAAAACATACGTTGTAATTCCATTTCACCTGCAAGGGTACATACGCCTTTCGTGGATGGGTTTATTGCAAAAAACTATCCTGGAAAAGAAACAGAAATCTTTGAAAAACTTTCTCAGTCACAGCCCATCGGCAGAATGGGTAAAGTAACAGAAGTGGCCGCCCTGGCGCTTTTCCTCTGCAGTGAGGAAGCCGGTTTTATTACAGGAAACGATTACCTGATAGATGGTGGGTTCATTAAATTAAATAGTTAGTAAAACATCCTATATGAGAAAAAAATACCTGTCATTACTGCTGATTATTTTGAGCCATTCATTGAGTGCCCAAATTTATACCCCCACTGTAGAAAATTTACAATCGCGGGAATTGTTTCAGGACATGAAATTCGGAATGTTTATACACTGGGGGGCTTCCAGTGTACTGGGTAGTGGTGAATGGGTCATGAATAACAGGAATATTCGTGTGGAAGAATATGGCAAACTCATCAAAGTATTTAACCCCATTGATTTTGATGCAGCACAATGGGTAAGGATCGCAAAAAATGCCGGGATGAAATACATCACTTTTATTACCCGGCATCATGATGGATTCAGCAACTGGGATACCCAACAATCCGACTGGAAAGTGACCAAAACCATTTAC
>JBDKLG010000013.1:0-3633 GCA_039795695.1 Bacteroidota bacterium | reverse complement strand
AAAGGCAAACATTTTATGGCTATTTACCAATATGAAAATGGCCGGCTCACTATCTGTTATAATTTAATGGGCAACGGATATCCGGAAGCTTTTGCAACAAAAGGAAAGCCCTTGTATTTTTTGGCTGTTTTCAAAAAAGCTTCCTAGCAGGAATACTGTTATTGGCAATTGGCTAAAACAAGGGGAATCCGGGCATGCAATCATGGCGGGCATCATCAATACCTGAAATAAACATACCAGTAAAATGGCAAAAAATAAGACCACGGAAACAAACAAAAGTGTTGCTGCTTTTATCAAGCAAGTACAGGACCCGGGCCGGAAAGCAGACAGCCATCAAATCATTGAACTGATGACGGCAGCCACGGGCTTTGAACCAAAGCTTTGGGGGCCAAGTATTGTGGGTTTTGGCAGCTGTCACTATGTATATGAATCAGGCCGTGAAGGGGATATGCCGCTCGTGGCTTTTTCACCAAGGTCTGCTGCCATAGTATTATACCTTTCAGGGAGTTTTGAAAACAGGGAGGAATTGCTGGCCAGATTTGGCAAGCATACAACAGGTAAGGGCTGTGTTTATATCAAAAGACTGTCGGATGTGGATCTGACAGTTTTGAAAAAAATGATTCTGCTGTCGCTAAAACATACCAGGAAGCTTTACCCTGATAAGCAGCATAAATAAATTGATTCCTGGAACTATCCTGTTCATGTTATGAGCGGCTATATCACCACCATTAAAATACGGGTATATAGAATCCACACGATTGTCCGCCCAGGGGATGTGGCCCTACAATTGAGGGGATGAGCGTAAAAGAACCTGCATATCTGGGAGTTCCCTTACCTGCCAGAATCACTTGCTGAACGCCGGTTTTGGTAAATGTACCTGTGCTGTAAAAACGCATGCCATTTACAATATCTGTTGCAATGGTATAATTACCCACAAGGGCTACATAAACAGAAATGATGACATGATTGGTGGTAGTGAGCAAGCCCCCTTCGTAATAATTGCCCATTACAGTTGCGATACAGGGGCTGGGGGTACCTGAGCCTGATTCAAGTACATAGGTAGCAATGGGTTCGGCATTGATAAAAGATACCTGGAAAGTACAGCCGTTTATTCCTGTTGCAGCAGGTGTATAGAGGATATTATCAGCACGTTCAGGAACCCCTGAACCAAGCAGGCTAACGACTTGTTTGCCGGTAGCAGTAAAAAATCCTGACCCTGTAAATGAAATGCCGTTAAGTGTATCGGTAGAAATGGTATACTGCCCTATGGCAGTTACATCAACCAGGAGATCAACTGTTTCTGCAATGCTGAGCTGTTTATTTTGAACATAACTGCCATTGACCGTTGCCGTGGTACAGGTATTGGGAGCTCCGGGGAAACTGAAAACTGCCCTGCCCGAATTGTTAAGCGGGTTTATTGGAATTGCTGTATTTCCTGACCCTTCATAACTATACTCTTTGGCACAGGAAAGCCAGCAAACCATACTTAGTAAAAACAACCCTGTTCGCATACAGTAGAATGGCCTTTGGTTTGAAGGTACATTATTTTAAAGCTTTTTTACAGGAAGCGCAAGCTGCAGATAGGTACTACCTCCTCATTTTCTGATTAAATCAATTTCCTTAAAATTTTTCTTTTCAAAACAATGCGTGCATTTTGCAAATAAGAGCAGGTAGTTTTTAAACTTTAACTTATTTTAGGCAGGCAGTTCATGCAGATAAGGTCAAAATCAACCAATATGAAACAAGCATTACGCAGCCAAGGGTGGTTTGGCAGAAAAGACAAGGATGGCATTATTTACAGAAGCTGGATGAAGAACCAGGGTATGCCCACAGATATGTTTGATGGCAGGCCGGTAATTGGCATTTGTAATACATTCAGTGAATTAACACCCTGCAATGCACATTTTCGCGACCATGCCGAAAGTGTAAAAAAAGGGGTATTGGAAGCCGGTGGTTTTCCTGTTGAATTTCCCATCATGAGTTTGGGAGAAACCCTTTTAAAACCTACAGCCATGCTGTTCAGAAATCTGGCCAGTATGGATGCGGAAGAATCTATCCGTGGCAATCCTATTGATGGTGTTGTATTATTGACGGGCTGTGATAAAACAACCCCTTCTACGGTAATGGGTGCTGCCAGTGTTGGTTTACCCACCATTGTTGTTCCCGGAGGCCCCATGCTGAATGGGCGTTACAAAGGTCAAACCATTGGCTCGGGAACCCATGTATGGAAATTTGATGAAGACATGAAAACGGGGAAAATGAGCCAGGAAGAATGTGAATATGCTGAAAGCTGCATGAGCAGAAGTATTGGTCATTGCATGACGATGGGAACAGCCAGTACAATGGCCTGTATGGTTGAATCCCTGGGCCTGACTTTATCGGGAGCTTCAGCCATACCCGCAGCAGATTCCAGAAAAAAACAAATGGCACAATTAAGCGGCAGAAGAATTGTGGAAATGGTTAAAGAGAACCTTAGTATTGACAAAGTGCTTACACGCGAAGCATTTGAAAATGCCATAAAAGTGAATGCTGCAATTGGAGGCTCATCCAATTTTATCATACACCTTACTGCGATTGCCGGCAGAATCGGGGTTGAGCTGAACCTGGAAGACTTTGACAAATTGGGTAGCAGCATACCCTTGTTATTGAATCTGATGCCTTCAGGGAAATACCTGATGGAGGATTTTTATTATGCGGGAGGCCTGCCTGTGATATTACATGAGTTAAAAAATCATTTGCATAAAAATGTGGTTACGGTAACGGGCAAAAATCATCATGAAAATATTCAGGGCAGTACCGACTGTTATAATCATGAAGTGATTGCCACTTATGAAAATCCATTGATTGCGGAAGCGGGTTGTGTAGTTGTAAAAGGCAATCTTGCCACCAATGGTGCAGTAATCAAACCCTCGGCAGCTTCACCCGCTCTCATGAAACACCGGGGCAGGGCTGTTGTGTTTGAAAATATTGAGGATTATCATGCCCGCATCGATGATCCAGAACTGGATATTGATGAGAGCTGCGTAATGGTTTTAAAATATTGCGGCCCGGTGGGTTATCCCGGCATGCCGGAAGTGGGCAATATGGCTTTACCCAAAAAAATATTGCAGAAAGGAATCACTGATATGGTTCGGATATCCGATGGAAGAATGAGTGGAACCGCTTATGGAACAGCCGTATTGCATGTTTCGCCTGAATCGGCTATTGGTGGCGCACTTGCATTGGTAGAAAATGGCGACATGATTGAACTGGATGTAGCCGGCAGAAAATTGCATCTTGCTGTTAGCGATGAAGAGTTAGAAAACCGCAGAAATAAATGGGTTGCCCCAAAACCCGCTGCCAGCAGGGGTTATGTGAATCTTTACATCAACCACGTAATGGGTGCAGACAAGGGTGCAGACCTTGATTTCCTACAAGGCAGTTCAGGAAGTGAGGTTACGAGGGATTCACACTAGAATTGGTTTCAACAGGCAATAAGAGAGAAAGCTTAACAAGTCGCTGTCTTTTCTCTCCTATCGCCCTTATCGAAAACCAATAAGAGATGCCTATTTAAAAGTAAATGCAAAGGAAATGACATTTGCATATAAGTCGGTGCTTTGTGTATAGTGACCATAGCGTATTTCCATTGAACTG
>JBDKLG010000012.1:0-4077 GCA_039795695.1 Bacteroidota bacterium | reverse complement strand
GGCTGCGGCCCTTTATGGGCTTGCATTTGATGATGTGGCCATATCGGCCGTTCATTTTACGCCTACGGATGTTCATGCAAAATATTACCAAGAAAAATGTGGCGGTATCAGGATTGAAGTGCAGGAGCCTAAATTTTTTCAGCCCGTATTTTTTGGAATGCTCTTGCTCAGGTTGATTAAGGAAATGTATCCCGCAAATTTTGAATGGAAGCCTTATCCAACACTGGTAAATCCCGAAGGAACCAATCACCTGGATAAGCTATTGGGAATCGATGGCAGCGAATTATTATTCGACTTAGCCCTGCCCCGTTTCTTATCGAAGATAACAAGCCTTACCAGGGCGGGGAATTGGGAACCGGGTATCCGGGATTTCCTCTTGTATTAGTGTTTTGCGAAGCCGGTGTTTACGATTTTTTTATTTTTTAAAGGGTGTCTATCCCTTTAAAAATGTAGCAAATTAAAGTTATTAAAGGGTTGGCCATTGAATTTTTAAGGATAAGGCAAATCGGGAAACAGAAATAATAGTAGCAGCATTTTTGATAGCATATTTCTAATCAGTCCGGGAACAGGGATGGGGCCCGGCGGCCATGAGCGACCCGTGATCTCGAATAACAGGGTGTTCGTTTTTTTTATAGCAAAATGCCTGGCTATTATACACAAAAAAGACGACCATCAACCACAGATTCATCCCCCATTCTCTTCGTACAAGCCCCTGATGACCACACTTGCCACCATGCATCCGAATATGGCCGGCATATAACTAATGGTGCCGATAATGGACTTTTTGGGAAATGCTTTTTCTGTAACGATGATGCGTTCCTGTTCAACAGCTTCAGGACTGAATACCACCGTCAAATCTTTGCGAATGCCCAGTTCATTCAATTTTTTGCGTACATATTTGGCGAGATTGCATTGAAATGTTTTGGAAATATCTGTGATAATTACCTGTGAGGGATCCACTTTTCCTCCGGCACCCAAGGAACTTACAATGGGGATATTCCTTTCCTTGCAGGCTTTGATAAAATATACTTTCGGAGAAAGCGTATCGATGCAGTCAACCGCATAGTCGAAATTACCCTCGTCCAGGATTTTGCGGGTAAGTTCTTCTTTGATGTAAACAGACAGTACGGTTAATGCCAGTTCCGGATTAATGTCTTTCAATCTTTCTGCCATTACTGCTGCCTTTCCCTTACCTGCGGTGGAATGGAGGGCCGGTATCTGGCGATTGGCATTGCTCAGGTCAACGCTGTCTGCGTCAACAATGGTCATTTTACCAATGCCTGCCCTGGCAATCATTTCGGCACAAATGCCGCCAACACCGCCCAAACCCACTACCAGCACATGTTTGCTCATGAGTTTTTCAATCTTTTCATCGCCTAAAAGCAATTGGGTACGGCTCATCCAGTAAGGAATCATCTCAGCTAAGAATTAGGGGTTATGACTGTGAAATAGTTTATATTGGATTGCAAAAATCTAACTACTATGTGGTTAATAAAAATATTTTCTGTCTGTTTTTTATTGATTGCCTTAGAGGGGCAGTCGCAAACCATTGAACAGCTTACTGCTGGCAATAAAACGAGTATACGGGGATTGAGTGTGGTAAATGACCGCGTTATCTGGGCCAGTGGCAGTGGTGGGTATATAGCCCGGTCGGTTGATGGGGGTAAAAATTTTGAGTGGCAGAAACTAAGCGGCTACGAGAAGACCGATTTTAGGGATATTGAAGCTTTTGACGAAAATACAGCCATAATTATGGGAATTGCTTCGCCGGGCATTCTTTTGAAAACAGTTGATGGGGGCAAAAACTGGAAAAAAGTTTATGAAGACAGTTCCAAAGAAGTGTTCATGGATGCAATGGATTTTTATACTGAAAAAGAAGGGATTGTTATAGGAGATCCTGTGAATGGGAAAATGTATATGGTTACTACTTCCGACAAAGGAGAAAGCTGGCAAAAAACAATTCCTTTGACCAGTCAGCCAGGTTTATCTGAAGGAGAAGCATTTTTTGCTTCCAGTGGAACCAACCTTAGAATAACAGCAGCCGGTAAGAAAGGAATGAATTTCCTATTAGTAACCGGGGGTAAAAAATCGAGAATATTTAACCAAAATTTTCAGCAGGATTCTCTGCCAATCATGCAGGGGGGAGAAAGTACCGGTGCCAATTCGATTGCTTATCTGGCAGCTATTAACCGGGCAGTGGTGGTAGGGGGAGATTTCAGCAAGCCCGATATTGCAACAAACAATTGCGTACTGGTGAATACGGCAAAAGGGTTTGGTTTTTCCAGGCCCCAAACACCGCCACACGGGTATCGTTCCTGTGTTATTTATCTGAGCCCGCATCAGCTGCTAACCTGTGGTACAACCGGTGTTGATCTTTCAAATGATGGCGGAGAAAACTGGGAATTGCTTACCAAAGATAGTTACCATGTATGCAGTAAAGCAAAGAATGGGAAGGCAGTTTTTTTGGCCGGGGCCAATGGAAGAATTGCCAAACTGGTTCAATAGGTTTACCCTCAACTGATTGTTTGGATCGTTTAATCAACGACAGATTAGAAAACAACCAGATGGCTCATAAAGCCAATAAGAATCTGCCCTGTACTATTATTCTGAAGTCCGAAATGATTACGGGCATAATCGGTATACCGGTTAAATTTGCCCACATAGCTTAAAAACAGTTTTATATTGTGCTGCTTGTTAAGATGGCATTCTACTGAAGAAGTGAAGGTCCATGAATTTCTCAAAAGGTCTGTTTTGGCAAGGCTGTTATCGGGATTGCCCATCCAATAACTGGAGCTTAGCATGCCGATAGCGGTTGCACTAATGGTTGGTGTAAAAAAGTATTCACCCCTTAGCCAATGTTCAACATAGTTTACGTTATGGGCCCGATTAGCAAAATCATTCCCAATATAACTGCTTATAATACCCGTTCTGTCTAGTGCTTCATTGCTGTACCTAAAATCGTATTGCAAAGTCAATCTGTCATTTTTATACTGGTTACCTAGTATGAGCAGGTTCATATACTCCCCCTTTGTCAAATTAAAATTACTGTAACTCCATTTTGTGCTGAAAGCATTGTCAGCAAAATTTCCATTCCAGTTTAGGGTTAGTCCCATGGGTGCTTTAGCAGCAACGGCACCAGGGGTATTTCCATAATTGTAGTCAAAACTTCTGGAACTTGCATTCGCAAGTTGGAAATTCAACGTATGCCGGGCGGAGATTTTATAATTGGCCTTCACGGCGCTTAAAAAAATATCTCCGTTGGCAATCCAGTCGTTGTAAACCACCATGGTAATTGGGTTGTAAAATATTTCATAGCCACCGTATTCACCAAACATTTTGCCCGCAACCAATACCAGTTTTGGCGAGGCTTCGTATTCTACATATGCCAGGTCTATCGATCTTCGTAGTAGGTCAACCGTAGTGGCATCTGCTGCGCTTCGGCTATATACATCCCTGAACCGGACTTTCAGCTTCTTCGACACTCTGCCAATAATTTCCATCCGAAGATCATTTGCCTTGAATTGACTGTTCACAAAATTGCCGTCGACAAAATTATTGTTTAAGGCAAAACGCATATTGGCAATCATATTCACAGACCTTATTGCAGCACCCTCCTTATTGATTTTAATAAGTGGCTGCGTTTGTAAAACAGCAGTATCGAATTGCGCTTCTTCGATCTCCTGCGATAAAGCAAAATGACTGATCAGGCTGCAGGAAAAAAATAAGACAATTGTTTTTATATAGCCATTCATATTGTATCTGTTAATTCTTTTGGTTATGTTCAATTAGCCTTTGTAATAAAAGGTTTAAAAAAATAAATCTTTTGACCAGATTGGAAGATAAAGTTAGGAAAATTCTTGTTTTGTATGCTAATGTTGTTAAATGGACTTGACGCTTTTACAGTTGGCTGAAAAATAAAACACCAAAAAAACATAGGATATTTGCTTTGAAAAAATGGAAAACAAAATGAACCAAAACAGTGAAATCGGCACCCAAAACAGACTAAGCAATATCGAAATTTTGTCCAGTTTTTAAGGAGTTAAGACAGTGGTTTGAATTATGTCTGCGTATTCTTTC
>JBDKLG010000011.1:0-3008 GCA_039795695.1 Bacteroidota bacterium | reverse complement strand
GTTCCCTTGAATTCTTTGATCTGGTGATCAACAATTTCCCAGATCTTATTGGCTGTTTTAGAAATGAAATAACGATCGTGGCTTACTAAAATATAACTGCCTTCATATTTATTCAATGCTTCTGCCAGTAATTCAACAGAGTGCATATCAAGGTGGTTGGTAGGCTCATCCAGGATAAGGAAATTAGCTTTGCTTACAATGGTTTTGGCCAGTGCAACCCGGGCTTTCTCACCCCCGCTCAAAACCTTTATTTTTTTGTCCACGTCTTCCCCGCTGAATAAAAATGCTCCCAGCAAGCTTCTTAGTTCAACATCTGTTTTTTTACTTCCGCATTGCTGTAATTCTTCCAGAATATTATTGTTCAGGCTAAGTGCTTCCAGCTGGTGCTGCGCATAAAAGCTCTCTTCCACATTATGCCCCCAGACCCTTTCCCCCGAAAAATTTTCTGTTCCGGCTATCATTCGCAAAACAGTGGATTTTCCCTTGCCGTTGGCCCCGATCAGGGCTATTTTATCACCCCGTTCAATTTCAGCAACAGCCTGGTCCACAATATTAATTTTACCAAAGCGCTTAGTTACCCCTTTCAATTCTACCAATACCTTTCCCGGCACTTTTTCCAATTGAAAATTGATGCGCAAATCAGGCCTTTCCAGTTTTACATCTTCAATTTTTTCTATCTTATCCAGCCTTTTCTGTACGCTCTGTGCCTGTGCAGCCTTACTGGCTTTGGCTTTGAAGCGTTCGATAAACCTTTCCTGCTGGCGTATATAATCCTGCTGGTTCTCGAATGCTTTCTGTTGCATATCGATCCGGATCATTTTTTCCTGCTCATAAAACTCGTAATCACCCGTATAAATATGCAATTGCTGCTGGTACAGTTCAACGATCTTATTCACCATCCTGTTTAAGAAAAATTTATCATGGCTCACTATCACCACACTTCCTTTGTAATGCAGGAGGTATTTCTCGAGCCATTCAATAGAGGGCAGATCCAGGTGGTTGGTAGGCTCATCCATCAATAGTACATCCGGTTGCTGTAAAATCATTTTTGCAAGCAAAACCCGCATTCTCCAGCCCCCGCTGAACTCCTTATAGGGCCTTACCAGGTCTTCATTGCTAAACCCCAGTCCATGCAGTACTTCTTCTGCTTTATGCTGTATATTGTACCCGTCCAATACATCCAGTTCATGCAGGCTGTCGGTATATTTTATCAGCAGCGCTTCGTTCTCTGAATCTTTTTCCAGTTCATGCCCCAGTCGTTCAATTTCCTTCTCCAGTTCTCTTACCCGCTCAAACGCACTTAAAGCTACTTCAGTTATATTATCATTGGTATCAAAACTTAATAAGTCCTGGTGCAGATAGCCAATGGTGGTTTCCTTACTTTTTTCAACAGTGCCTTTGGACGGGGTATATTCGCCCACCAAAACCTTTAAAAGAGTAGACTTACCGGTACCATTATACCCAATCAAACCGATACGGTCTCCTGGCTGAATATGCCAGGTAGCATCTTCCACAATCACCCTTGCTCCAAATTCGAATGTTACATTTTGAAATCCTATCAGCATCTATTTACAAGTATTTAAGGCCGCAAAGGTAAATGCAAACAGGTCTCAATACTATTTGCTTTATTTTTGGGCCTAATTTTTTCTATGAAACCCATTTTGTTGATTTGCTGCTTTTTTTGGCTTGTATCCTGCAAAAACAGCGAAAACACAGGCAATCCCGGCCAGAATCCGGTACTTGTTTCCGATAAAACTGCCCATTCTGAAGCTTTCAACCGGTCTTTTGAACTGTTACTGGATAATTATTTTAACCTGAGTAAGGGCTTTTATGCCCAAAATGACAGTTTAATCAACCAATCTGCCCGTCAGTTAAGCATTTCAGCAGACAGCCTTGCTTTGAAAGAATTGAAAGTAGATAGCCTTGCAATGGCAGCATGCTATACTTACCAGCAGGGTATTGTTGCCGAGATCAAGGGCTTATTGGGTGAACCGGTTTTATTGGAAAAAAGAAAATCATTTCAATTGATCAGCGACCAGTTGTATGAACTGATCAGGGAAATAGGGTATGACCGGAAAAAAATCTATCATTTCTTTTGCCAGGAGGCATTCAGCGACCAGGGGGCTTTCTGGCTGAGCGAGAGGAAAGATGCAGAAAATCCTTATCGCCCCTCATCCGGCAGCAATTGTGCAGAAATCAAGGACAGTATTAACCTGGTTCTAAGCAATTAAGGGGACAGAACCCTTTTCGAAGCTTTTGTTGAATGGAATTACCATGAAAAAAACACTTCTTTTTATTGGCATAATATTGGCAGCTAAGCTGCTGGTTGCCCAGGAGAAGTTTACCATCAATGGTTATATCAAGGATTCTTTAAGCGGGGAAACCCTTATTGGTGCTAATCTGGCGCTTTCTTCCGGAGAAAAGGGGATACTCAGCAACCAATACGGGTTCTATTCAATCACCCTTGCTTCGGGAAAATACCGGCTGGTTGTTTCTTATATCGGTTACCAGACAAAAGAAATCGGTTTAAACCTGAATAGTGATGTTCAACAGAATATTCTGCTGGCTCCCAATTCATGGCAACTCAATAATGTAACGGTTTATGGAAGGAAAAGGGATAACCATATAAAAACTGCCCAAATGGGCAAGTTTGAATTGAGTATGAATACTTCCAAAGCTTTACCTGCATTTTTAGGTGAAGTAGATATTCTGAAAACCCTGCAACTTTTACCCGGCATAAGAAACGCCGGGGAAGGGAATGCCGGATTTTATGTGAGAGGTGGCGGCCCCGATCAAAACCTGATTTTACTGGACGATGCGGTAGTCTATAACACGGGCCATTTATTTGGTTTTTTCTCCATATTCAATTCGGATGCCATTAAAAATGTGACGCTGATCAAAGGAGGAATGCCGGCACAATACGGGGGCCGACTATCTTCTGTGGTTGATGTAGCCATGAAAGAAGGGAATCAAAACAAAACACAGGTAGATGCAGGAATCGGGTTGAT
>JBDKLG010000010.1:0-13880 GCA_039795695.1 Bacteroidota bacterium | reverse complement strand
ACTCATGGTATGCCATTGGTCGCGGATACGACCGGTAGTAAGTACCAGCGGGAACTGTTCACTTGGCTGCTCACTGGTATTTTCATCAGGAAATGAATGTATGATGGCTTTTTTAGACGGTGTATAAAATTGTTTGTCGGTAAACAATCTTGGAGTTCCCCTACCGTTGAGTTCTTTGGTATAGGGCCATTGAACGCTTCTTTTTGCTTTCAGGATATCATAGCTGAGTGCGCTGATATCAATGTTGGTTCCTGCAGTAAGTGCAACATGTTCTGCATATATTTCTGCGGCATTTTTATAGTCGAAGCCTTTGTATCCCATTGTTTGTGCGAAGCGGCAAATGATTGTGGCATCCGGCAATGCTTCACCCGGGGCATCAATCAGTTTGTTCAGATAGCTGATCCTTCTTTCCGCATTGGTCATGGTTCCTTCTTTTTCAATCCATGCCGCTGCCGGTAATACAACATCTGCATATTTCAGTGTTTCCAATTTTTGGGTGATATCCTGAACCACTACAAACTTTGCTTTTTTCAATCCTTCTTCTGCCATACGCACATCGGGCAAACTAATCAATGGATTGGTACAGATGATCCATATAGCTTTCAAACGTCCGTCATTCAGTGCATCAAACATTTCGGTAGCTGTAAGGCCTGGTTTGGGTGCTATTTTACAACCACCCCAAAAATTGCTTACCTCTTCCCGATGTACAGGATTCGACAGGTCGCGATGTGCGGGTAATAAATTCGACAATCCACCTACCTCTCTTCCGCCCATTGCATTGGGTTGACCGGTTAGGGAAAAAGGACCGGATCCCGGTTTGCCAATATGTCCTGTAATGAGGTTGAGGTTAATGAGTGATAGGTTTTTATTTACTCCTATTGCGCTTTGATTTAGCCCCATTGTCCACATGGTAATAAATCCTTTGGCATCGCCAATGAAAGATGCTGCCAAACGGATATCGCGGGCTTCCACCCCACAAATGCCGGCAGCTTCTTCCATTGTTCTTGCGAAAACAGTTTCCCTGTAGCGGTCAAACCCTTCTGCATGGGATTGAATAAAGTCATTGTCGATGTTTCCACTTTCGATTAAACAGCGACCAATGGCATGGTGAAGGGTAATATCCGTTCCGGGATTCAATTGCAGATGAACATCGGCAATAGCACAGGTTTGTGTTTTACGCGGGTCACTGACAATGATCTTCATGCCGGGATTTTTCTCTTTTGCAGCTTCCACCCTTCTCCATAAAATGGGATGACACCAGGCCGGATTTGCACCAGCAACAAAAATGCAGTCGGCCAGTTCGAGGTCATCATAACTCACAGGCACACAGTCTTCCCCCAAACTCATTTTATATCCAACTACCGCACTGCTCATACATAGTCGGGAATTCGTATCAATATTATTACTACCGATAAAACCTTTGATCAATTTATTGATCACATAATATTCCTCCGTTAAGCATTGGCCTGATGCATAAAATGCCACTGAATCTGGCCCATATTTATTGATCAGGGCTTTAAAAACCGCTGCTGTTCTTTCCAGGGCCGTATCCCAGGAAACCCTTTGCCTTGGCTGGTTTCGGTGATACCTTATTTCAGGATACTGTAAGCGATCGCTCTTATCCATTGCCGTATAATGCAGATTCATGCCTTTTGAGCAAAGCATGCCTTTATTCACAGGGTGCTCTGCATCTCCTTCAACACGCAATCCACCATTTTTTTCTTTGTGCACCACAATACCACAGCCTACCCCACAGTAGCAGCAGGTTGTTTTAAACGAATCGTTGGTCATGCTTTGGTTCATTGTTTGTGTTGCTGTGCCGGTTGATTGTTTTTTAATGCATTATTAAGCCACTGCCACTTCCTCCAAGGGCAGTTCTTCTTCCATTACCACCAGCTTGTTTTTGCCAAATTTGGTGATGAATACCAATGCTGCAACAACCGTTACGATAATTCCTATATACATGAATGCCTGCACATAAGTAACGGATGATGATTTAAACAGGAAGCCAAACAGCATACCCCCTACATTTCCACCGGCACCAACGATGCCACTGATCATACCTACATTTTTTTCATCAACGAAAGGCACCATGGCATAAGTGGCTCCGTTGGCCATTTTTAAAAACAGGGCGAAACTTAACATGCTGATGATGGCCATGCCCAGTGCCCCTGACTGTGCAAATAGCAATAAGCCAATGCCTTCCAGTAATAGCATGGCTGCGAGCAGATAGCCCTTGCCTTTCATGCCATATTTTTTGCCGGTTTTATCAGCCGCAATACCACCCAGTGCCCGGGCGAAAATGTTCATAAACCCAAAAATACCGGCCCAAAAACCTGCTGTTGACTGAGACAGTTTAAATGTGTCTACAAAATGCAGCGCAGCTACATTGTCGAAAGTTATTTCCATACCAAAACATACTGCATATGCCATTGCCAGTGCCCAAACCCTTTTATCTTTCAGGGCCGACCAATCAGTTTTTGTGCTTAGTCCTTTAATCCTCCCAATTTCATCATAGTTACCTGCGGGCGTGTCTTTGGTATAGCGGTAGTATAAGAAAGCCATCACCAATAATAAAATTCCCGGGAAAATCATTGCATAACGCCAGGCTTCTGCTTTTGTATAACCGAATCCAACAATGACTGCAAAGATTACCGGCATCAGCATATTGGTAATGCCCCCGCCTAAATTGCCCCAGCCTCCGGCTACTGCATTCGCTGTGCCTTTAATATTGGGTGCAAACATCATTGAGGTATGAAATTGTGTGATTACAAAAGATCCGCCAATTACACCAATTGCCAATCTGAACAGAAGAAAACTGGTATAACTTGTTGCCAGGCCTACACACATTACAGGGAAGGCACAAAGCAATAGTAATGCAGTATAGGTTTTTCTAGGGCCCCAGGTATCACATAATCTGCCAATGATGAGTCTGGCAAAAATTGTTGCAGATACGGCAGCAATGATGGTATTACCCACCTGTGCTTTGGTAAGGCCAAGGTCTTCGCGAATGGTTGGCATTAATGGTGCCAGGCCGAACCAGCCAAAAAAACAAACAAAAAATGTTAGCCAGCTGATATGGAAAGTGCGCATCTGTACACTATTCAAAGAAAATATTTTCAGTTTGCTTAGCGGTAAGTTGGTTTCAGAACTATGCATATTTAATTTTTTTATTGATTAGGAATAAGTGATCAATTTTTTTTATTGCCTGCAAGGGTATTATTGCCATAAATAAAATCAGGTGAAAATTTGAACATCGCATAAAACCAGGTGCCGGTTTTGTTATAGGTATTTGCTACGGCTTCTGTTGATGCCTGGCTTTTTGCATAAGGCATGCTATTGGTCGCAAGCATAAGCGAATACCCTAATTCGATATTGGTAAACTTGTTCATCGCATAACTCAGCTGCCAATCAATTTCAGTGCCCAGCTTTTTGTCAATCACGGTACCATCTGCGCGTTTCATGTCTTTGTTCAAACTGAATAAATGCAGGTCAGTACCCACTGTTAATCTATTGGCTGCATATTTTAATTTAAAATAAGTGTTGCTAAGTCCTCCTGCTGCTGATCCGGTACCTGCATAGAAATAATCCATGTATCCCCAAAACTTATGCGGGGTTCCATATAGTGGATCGAAGCGGTTATTTTTTCCTGATGGAGAAGAAGCATCATTACCCGACAACAGATCGTAACCGGGTGTAAAACTGAAACGTCCTTTTTGATAGGTTGCTGCAAGGGTGTAGTGATAGGCTTCCAGGGCATTACCATCCCGGTCCCTCCCTGTTTGACTATAATAGGCAGCCTGTAGTGCAATCCTGCCAAAACCTGCTGCCAGGTCAACTGTGTGGTTAACCATTAGGCCATAAGTGAAGCGATGATTCGACCCCGAATAATCAAACAGGTCGGCTGTACCTGATTTTACAAAACGTCTTCCATAAATATAGCCGTCAAGGTTACTACCTACAGAGTCTAAGCGGTATTTGCCAAAATTATCGTTGAAGAATAATGCGGATATTTTGGTTTGCTTAAATTTTTTGCTGATGTAAACACTCGTAAAAGATTGATAGTTCTGTGTGGCGGCATTGGTACCCGGCGGATTAACATATACCGGAGTACCTGATACGATGCTGTTATTAGCCATATTCCCGCTTGCAGCCAGTGGCACTATTCCGGCAGGTACCGGTACCAATATGCCAATCGAGTTTTTCATATAAGCCGGCAGGTTACCCGGAACATAAGATGTGCCGGTAAGGCCAAACCCATCAGAGTTCTGGTTATAAGCATATCCCAGGTCAACCTGCCACCCATGGTGCAAGGCTTTGAGCAGTGCCATATCATGGTGGCGCGCCTGTTGCAGCCAGTCGAGGTTACCAATCAAACGGGCATCATCATAAATCAATTCCTGTCTGCCAATTTTAAGCGAGAGCAGGTCGAGCAGGTGAAATTTGATGGCGGTATCTGCTTTATTGGCAAGGGTGAGGTCGGCCCATCCTTCGTGCAGCATGAGTTTATTGCCATCTGCATTGGAAATAGAGGAAGCATCCTGCCCCCAAACACGAACATCCTGAATCGTTGCACCAAAGCTCAACCTGTCCCATTTATATCCGAAAGAGAGACGGGTTCTCTGTGAAGTAAAAGCAGCGGGTTTGGAATCTACTGCAACCAAATTACCCAGTCCGTTACGGATTTCGGTACGTGTACGCAGTTGGCCGTTTAAGGAGAATTGTCCTTCGGCGCGATAGAGGATACAAGTGCCAAACAGTAATAGCAGTGTTAAATAGCGTTTTTTAGGATTTTTCCGCATAATTTTGTTTTGGTTTTAGATTGTGAACAATTTAGAATCAGGCCCCGGTTTTGACTTCCACATCGGCCGGGGTTATTTTTTACTTTTCTTTTTTCATTTTTTCTTTTTATACATTGATGTATACTTTTCCATTGTCGATTTTAACCCGGTAGGTTTTGATGCTGCACTCATCTGCGTTTAAACATTCGCCGGTAATGAGTGAAAATGTTTTTTTGTGAAATGGACAGGCTACTTTGGGTTCTTCACCGTCTGTTCCAATCATACCCCTGCTAAGTGCCATTTGCCGGCGATGGGGGCATTCATTCTGCGTAGCGTACCATTCGTTTTTTCTGGAAAAATGAAAAAGGGCAATCTGTTCATCGCGGTACTTTACACATACGCCACCATTGGCAGGTACTTCTTCTACCCTGCAGGCAAAAAACCATGTGTCAATTTGTTCTTCACTTACTACATGCATAATTGATCCAATTAAAAATGATAAAATACGGCAGGCAATGGCCCAGCTGTACAACTGCAGGGCAATCATTTTCTTAATGGCAAACAATCGAAGAAGCAAATGGCAGGAAATCAATACGTCGGAGCATTGCTCCGCATCAAACAATCTTTATTCGGCAATCTTCCTTTTTTCAATTAGTACAATCCCATTCATTACCCCACCCCTCATTTCCATTCCGTCGCTTTTTTCTGTTCGCGCATGGTTTCAAACTTAACAGTGGGGTCTTTTTCTTCCGGTGCATTAATGAAATGGGAAAAACGTTTGCGCAGTTCCGGATTATCCACTACTTCTTTCCATTCGCATTGATAACTGTCTACCAGTGTCTGCATTTCTTTTTCCAGTTCTGCTGCAATACCCAGGCTGTCATGAACCACTACATTCCTCAAATAGTCGATTCCTCCCTCCATTTTATTCAGCCAGGTGGCGGTACGTGTAAGGGGGTCGGCTGTTTTAATATAGAACATCAGGAAGCGGTCGATGTATTGAATACAGGTTTCGCTGTCGATATCGGTGGCTAATAATAAAGCGTGCTGGGGTTTGGAACCGCCATTACCGCATACATATAAGTTCCATCCTTTTTCTGTGGCGATGATACCAAAATCTTTGCTTTGTGCTTCTGCACATTCGCGGATACAGCCACTTACTGCAGATTTTATTTTGTGTGGTGCCCGAAGCCCCCTGTAACGTTCTTCAATGCGGATGGCATAACTCACACTATCGTGTAAGCCAAAACGGCACCAGGTGCTGCCTACACAGCTTTTTACTGTACGCAGTGCTTTGCCATAGGCGTGGCCGCTCTCAAAACCAGCATCAATCAAGGTTTCCCAGATGGCGGGCAGATCGCTTAAATGTGCCCCAAAAAGGTCGATCCGCTGGCCTCCTGTTATTTTTGTGTACAGGTTGTATTGCTTTGCAACGGTACCGATCACTATTAATTTATCGGGAGTAATTTCTCCTCCCGGAATTCTTGGCACTACGGAATAGGTTCCGCCTTTCTGGATATTGGCAAGAAAGCGATCATTGCTGTCCTGTGCAGTATCGTTGCCTTTCTTAAGAATCATCTCACCCCATAAGCTCGCCAATATGGATGCCACAGGTGGTTTGCATAATTCGCAGCCATGACCAGTACCCAGTTTATCCAATACTGCATCATAAGTGGTTAGTCCGTTAATTTTAATTAGGTCGTATAGTTCCTGTCTGCTGAAATTAAAATGTTCACAGAGGGTATTGCGGATATATTTTCCCTGGGTTTTCATGGTGTATACCATCAGGTCTTTCACCATGGGAACACAGCCGCCGCAACCTGTTCCTGCCCCCGTACATTTTTTGATGGCTTCTACCGATTCACAGCCTTCTGCAGATACTGCCTGGCAGATGGCATTTTTGCTTACGCTTTCGCAGCTGCAAATCAATGCTTCATCAGGAAGACTTTGTACACCGGCGCTGCCATCAGATTCGCCACCGCGTGATCCGAGTATGATGTCTTCGGGGTTGGGAGGAAGTACCAGTTTATTCTTGCAGGTTTGCAAGAGGAGATTGTATTGGGCAGCATCGCCTACCAAAATACCTCCCAGCAATTCCTTACCGCTGGCACTGATATTGATGCGTTTATAAATACCTTTCATGGTATCTTCAAATACCACGGTTCTCACTTCGGCGCCGCTGCTAAAAGGGTCTCCAAAACTGGCCACATCCACGCCAATCAGTTTTAACTTGGTACTCATATCATATCCCGTAAATTCTTTCTGCGCACCGAACAAATTTGCTACCACCACTTCCGCCATTTCATAACCCGGCGCTACCAATCCATAAATCATTCCATTGTATAGGGCACATTCGCCAATGGCAAAAATAGAAGGGTCGTTGGTCAGTAATTTTTCGTTCACTACAATACCTCCGCGGATGCCTGTTTCCAATCCTGCCAATTTTGCCAGCTCATCTCTTGGCTTAATACCTGCCGAAATCACCAGCATGTCTACCTGCATAATGGTATCATCTGCGAATCGCATGCCCGTGATGGCCTCATCGCCCAGTATTTCACTGGTATTGGTATTGGTATGAATTTTTAGTCCGAGCGATTCCAGTTTGTTCTGCAAAATCATTGATCCGGCACTATCAATCTGGCGCGGCATGAGGCGTGGGGCAAATTCGATGATTTGGGTATTGGCAATGCCCAGGTCCATCATGGCTTTGGCAGCTTCCAATCCGAGTAAGCCTCCCCCGATTACTGCGCCTGTTTTCGCTTTTTTGGCATAGGCGCTCATCAGTTCCAGATCGTCAATGGTTCGGTAAATAAATACCCCTTGTTTTTCAACACCGGGTATGGGGGGCACAAAAGCGGCCGACCCTGTTGCGAGGATGAGGTAATCGTAAGATTCCGTGATGCCTTTGTAGGAATGAACTGTTTTGGTTTTACGGTCAATCTGCTGAACCGGGTCGCCCAAATGAAGGCGTATACCCTTGTTATGGTACCAGTCGGCATCTGCCATCGACAAATCTTCAGCCGATTTTCCGGCAAAAAATTCGCTTAGATGAACGCGGTCGTAGGCAGGTCTTGACTCTTCCCCAAAAATCACCAGCTCAAGGGCTTGGTTTTGGGAAACTGCCATCAATTTTTCGGCGCATTTATAGCCCACCATTCCGTTGCCTATTATGATAATTTTCATGGATGATTTGTTTAGAATCAATGAAAAAAATAGGCAAACAATCGAATTAAATTATATTATATATAATACTTTAAAACTTATTACTATTGTTTTTTGCTGTATTTATATATTTATAATCATAAATTTATTGATAAAAATTTAATTAATTAGTATTTTATAAATAATTGTTCATATATTTATATAATTAATGTTAATAAATCATGACGACCCCTCTTTTATCACTGGTAGGTGCAGGGCCGGGAGATCCCGATTTAATTACCGTAAAAGCCATTAAAGTACTGCGTAAAGCAGCAGTAATTCTTTATGACGCATTGGCCAATGAAGAACTGCTCAATTATGCAAAGCCTGCTGCCCTTAAAATATTTGTAGGAAAGAGATTTGGCTGTCATGCATTATCCCAGGAAGAAATCAATACCCTGATTACAGACCATGCTTTTTCACATGGCCATGTAGTCAGACTCAAGGGGGGCGATCCCTTTGTTTTTGGAAGGGCCATGGAAGAAATCGATGCAGCCCGCAATGCCGGCATTGCAGTAGAAATTATACCCGGTATCTCCAGTGCCATTGCCGTTCCTGCCGGTCAGATGATCCCCCTTACCTGCCGCGGCATCAACGAAAGTTTCTGGGTAACCACAGGTACAACCCAATCGGGCACGATTTCTCCGGACCTCTTATTAGCGGCCCAGTCATCCGCTACTGTCATCATTTTGATGGCCATGAGCAAGCTGGAAGAGATCATGGATTTGTTTACAAAATCCGGCAAGGCAGAAACACCTGTTGCAATTATCCAGAACGGAACTACGGATAAAGAAAAAATAGTGATTGGCAAAGTGAAAGACATTGTTTTCAGATCGCAATATGCAGAAATTACGAACCCGGCAATCATCATGGTTGGAGAAGTGGTATCACTGCATCCTTCTTTTGCAAAAACCATTGTACAGCAACTAATCAGTAAAGTACCATAGTTTCCCTTTTCAACAGGCAATAGCAACTGTATCCTGGAATTTATGATACAAATAATATCATGCAGTCATTATCCTTTACCCTAATACCCTACCTGAGCAATGAAAAAAAAGAAAGCAGGATGTGACCTTAAGAGTTGTTTTTTTTGCAGGACCTGTCTGAAAGAATGGGGACCGGCCATTGAGGCAAATAGAAAAACAATCCCGGTAAAAAAAGGCGCTGTTATTTTCAAAGAGGGGGATCCGGTAACAGGGATTTTTTTTGTAACGGATGGCAAGATTAAAGTGCACAAAAAATGGGGCGATGAAAAGGAGCTGATTGTACGCATTGCCAATAAAGGGGCCATTGTAGGCCACAGGGGCCTGGGCTCCAGCAATATTTACCCGGTTTCCGGAACTGCCCTTGAAGCGTCGGTTGTATGTTTTATTGACATTGATTTTTTTACCACCACCTTAAAAGTCAATCATGCATTTACCTATGAGCTCATGCTTTTCTTTGCCGATGAACTGCAGGAATCTGAAAGAAAAATGAGAAACCTGGCACATATGTCTGTAAAAGGAAGAGTAGCACAGTCCCTACTTACCCTGAAGGAAAAATTCGGGACCACCAAAGACGGGTTGATTGATATTACATTGAGCAGGCAGGATCTTTCTTCCTATGCAGGGGCCACTTATGAAACGGTTTTTCGGATGATCAGTGAATTAACGGCTGAACAAATAATTGAATTGTCAGGAAAACAGATACGCATACTCGATGTCCATAAACTAATGGCTTATACAGCAATGGGCTAAGGGGATGGTAATGGGCATTTTACGCAATTGTACCGATTCAGAAAAATCGGCAGTTGGTTAAGCAACCTCTTTGGCCAGACGAATCCTTCTTTTGATAACAAACCCTGCTGATCAATCACTGCATTGGCGTAAACTATTGATGCTGGCCTTATTTCCCCCTCTAGCAGCATTTTCAACTCATTACCTGCTGTTGCTTACAAATGCGATTCGCTGGCTATCCGGGCTCCAGCTTGGGGTATTTATTGTTCCCTGGCCTCCATACAGGTAGGCAATTACTTTAGGAGCAGCTGTTTTAAACAGCGGTAATAAACGAAGCATCACTCTTTTATAAAAAGGATGATCAGCAGGATCGATAGTAATGGGGAATGAAATGAATACCATCCATTTTCCATCGGGTGAAATATGCGGAAACCAGTTATTGTATTCATCAAAACTAAGTTGTTCCTGTGCTGTGCCGTCAGGCTTCATGCGCCATATTTGCATCGTACCGGTTTGATTGGCATTGTAATAGATATATTTTCCATCGGGTGAATATTCAGGGCCATCTGTTAGCCCCTTTGTATTATTGGTAAGTGCCATTTCCGGGCCGCCACCGGTATTTATTTTGAAGATATTATAGGCGGGGTTTTTACTAAGCCGCTGTGCTGTGTATACCAGATCCTGTCCATTGGGGCTCCAGCCATGCAGATAGGATGGAGTACTATCGGTTAACAATTGTGGCTCCCCTCCTGTAATGGGCAGATAATAAACCGTTGACCCTCCACCGGGCATTCCATCGCGATGGCTGCTGATGCCTAATTTTTTTCCGTCAAAAGAGATCACATGGTCATTATTGTTTCTTTTGGCAGTACCGGTATTTATTTTTTCCGGGCTCCCTCCACCTACCGGAATTGTATAAATTGCACCCCCCTGGTTGAAGAGTATTTTTTTACCGTCGGGCATCCAGTTAGGTGCTTCGAATCTACCGGAATCCTGGTGAATCACAATTCTTTTTCCATCAAATACATTCATCAGTTCGAGCTTGCTGCCCAATATTCCATCGCGGTAACCATTAAAATTATCCGGAACTGTTTTCTCAATTCTTACATTCCAGGCAAGGCCTTCTTCAGAAAATTCAGGATTGTGGCTGCAAAGAAATAAGCCGGCCAAAACTTCATCGGGCATATCCGACAATTCAATACGGCCTGCTTCCTGCAATGGTTCTCCGGCATTGGCAACACGCATGATATAGGTTTTTCCTATGCGCTCCAGTTGAAGTATTTCAAGGTTCTTTTTGGGGAAAATGATTTCATCCTGGGGATTGCGCATATAAGCACCGGGCATTTTACGCCATTGAAGAGAAGTCAATCCATCCCCATGCAATACGGCACTAATATGCATGGCGTCTTCCTGTTCTCCTGCCCTGATCATCCAGCCCATCTTGCGGTGAGGGTTTTTGCCTTCACCCAATAATTTCAGATTTGTTGTTACTATGAAGTCGCCCTTGATTTTATTATAGGCAAATTGAAATTCGTCTCTGTTAAACCAAATATTATATCCGGCTCCCTGCAAAGTATAGGTTTGCTCCTCTTTGTTAAAAAAAGTATTTCCTTTTATTTTCGGATTCCCGATAGCTGTATGCGACTGAAATATACCTACCGCTGTTTGCTGGGCATCTGCTTCCATCGCAAAGAAGCACAAAACCATTAGCAGGAGCTGTTTCATAAAGCAAATGATTTGTTTGATTAGTCTGCTATTAAGCTACTAAACTTATCTGGCTATTTCAAATAGTTGTTTCGTTAAACGACAAGCTAAGCCCGGGTAAACTGGTTTGCACCTTTCTATAGGTAAGTCCGGCTTTGTCGAGCATGAGCTTAGATGCTTTTGCGGGGCCGGTTTCGGCATATTTATCAGACAGGTAAATCACTTCCCTGATGCCGGACTGGATAATTGCCTTGGTACATTCATTGCAGGGAAAAAGTGCGGTGTATATTTTACAGCCTTTTAAATCCATGCCAATATTATTGAGGATGGCATTTAATTCTGCATGGCAAACATAAGGGTATTTGGTATTCAGGAAATCGCCTGATTTTGACCAGGGAAATTCATCGTCGCTGCAGCCAATTGGCAAACCATTGTATCCTGCCCCTACAATTTTATTGTGTTCACTTACAATACAGGCACCTACCTGTGTATTGGGATCCTTGCTCCTTTTAGCCGAAAGCAGGGCCACACCCATAAAATACTCGTCCCATGTAATATAATCCTGTCTTTTTTCCACCTGTATAGTCTGGTTTGTCAAACTGCTACGAATGTAAACTTTTCAGCTGCATAAGCCAAAAATTGGGCCATCGGCAAGAAACCAAAAAATTCAGATGCTGAAAAAACGTATATTTAGTATGCCGATGCGCGCTTAAAAACCATCTGATGAAAACACCCATAAAACGGCTGCTGTCCTTATTGGTGGCAGTTTTGCTTATTTCCATTTGCCTTGGCCAGGCACCGGGTTTTAAATACCTGGGAAATGATGGAACTACGCGTTTTTTTGAGATTTATGACAATGAAGGTAAACCTGTAAAGCAGGCCAGTGAAATGGGTGTAAATGGTAATCCCATGCTTACCCTGCATTGGGGCAGGGGTATTATTCAGTATAAGAATGGCAAGGGTTACGATGATAGTTCCATGAACTATTCCCTGGCTGACCATAAAATTTATTATACCCGGCCGGAGAAGGTATTCCTGGTATTGCTACCCGTAAAATCTTTGTTTTTAAGAATCCCTGAAGAAGCTGCCGACTCAGTAACCTACCTCTTCAAAAGCGGCTATCCTGCTATTGAAAACCTGGATAGCAATAGTCTTTACCAGGTTTTATACGAAGGAGAAAATATACAGTTGCTTCTTTGGGAGCATAAAAAAGTAAGAGAGGTTCAGAACTATGGCGAAAGCAGGGAAAAAGAATTTGTGCTGGTAAAACAATTGTATGTTTACTATCCCAGAGAGCAAAAAATAAGCCCATTGAATAATTCGCTTACCGGTATAGAAAAGAGTCTGCCCAATTACCGGCAAACCATCCAGGATTATCTTGGTTCGCATAAATTTAATGCAAAGGATTCCCGTCAGCTTACCGATTTGGTTGCTTATTTAGATAAACATGACCGAACCCTGCATTAATCGTACAAGCATCCGATCATTAAAAAAATCCACACATTCTTATCTTTTTCATCATTTTTAATTCTTTCAACCATAATTTATTATGAAAAAAATTAGCCTGTTTTCTTTTTTATTGTTGTTTTTATCCGCTACCCAAATTTTTGCACAGGCTAAGATTTCTCCTGAGCTGGAAGGCAGGTGGGATTTAACGATACACAATAAGGGAGGGAAAGAACTGCCCTCCTGGCTGGAAATCAATCATTCAGGCAACCGAACGCTTACCGGAAGATTTGTATCCGTATCGGGAAGTGCCCGGCCCGTTGCGAAAATTGTTTTTACCAAACCGGATTTTTCATTTTCCATACCGGCTCAGTGGGAAGGCGGCTCAGGAGAATTAATGCTACAGGGTACGCTGGATGGTGATAAAATGACCGGCAGCATTGTTTATCCCGACGGTTCAAAAAACGACTGGTCGGGAATACAGGCACCCAAACTGTCAAACCTTAGCGAACCCAAATGGGATAAGCCTGTTGCCTTATTCAATGGCAAGGATTTAACGGGGTGGCATGCACTTGGTAAAGTAAACCAATGGGTGGTTGAGAATGGTGTATTGCGAAGCCCCAAATCGGGTTCCAATATTTGTACGGATGAGAAGTTTACCGACTTCAAACTGCATGTCGAGTTTAAATATCCTGCCGGCAGCAATAGCGGTGTGTATTTAAGGGGAAGGTATGAAGTGCAGATTGAAGACAGCAAGGGTCTGGATCCATTGATTGATTTATTTGGTGCCGTTTATGGATTTATCGCCCCCAATGAAATGGCCGCGAATGCTGCGGGTGAGTGGCAAACCTATGATATTACCCTTATTGGAAGAACCGTAACTGTTGTAGCCAATGGCAAAACGATTATCTGTAAACAGCCCATTCCGGGAATAACCGGCGGTGCGCTGGACAGTAATGAAAGCGAGGCAGGGCCCATTTATTTTCAGGGAGACCATGGTCCGGTCGAGTTCAGGAATATCGTTATAACAAAA
>JBDKLG010000009.1:0-7707 GCA_039795695.1 Bacteroidota bacterium | reverse complement strand
CACTGTAGTGCCCGTAAAAATGGTTTGGTAGGCAGTTCCATCAAATGATTCGATGCTGAAAGAACCAATCCTTTGCCCAAATGAAATCATTTCCTCCAGCGAAATGGTATTGATTGTTTTTTTTGAAGGCAGGCGGATGATCAATGCCGCATTCTCTTTTTTAGCAGAAGCCCAATAGGTTTGAATATTATTGTCGGTGAGGGTTGTTATTTTCTTTGTAGCTGCCTCTTCCGGATAAATAGCGGCATCTTTCAATAAGTCCCGGGCAAATGCTTCTTCTCTTAATTTTCTGAAGCCAATCAGTGCAGCTGAATCTGCCGCATTGATTTGTCCGGTTCTATCCGGTGGAACATTCAAAAGCAAATTCCCACCATTGCCTACCGACTTCAAATACAGGCTGAATAAGGCTTTGGGCGTTTTAACCCTATTGTCTTCCTTCGCATGGTAAAACCATCCCGGGCGAATAGATACATCTGCTTCGGCGGGAATCCAGTGTTTGCCATTTATATTGCCACGGTTAAGGGTATCGGTAGGGGGAGCTCCTTCACCTCTTTTAAAACCTGCTGTATCCAGTAAATTCCAATTGGTATTGCCAATAATACCGTTCTCATTGCCGCACCAGCGGATATTCGGACCAATATCACTGAATATCACAATCTGTGGCTGCCATTTAAATGCAGAATCCTGGAAGCGGTTAAAATCATATACCTGTTTTTTACCGTTGGGCCCTTCGCCATTGGCACCATCCCACCAAAGCTCAAAAAAATTACCATAGCCGGTCAATAGTTCCTTCATGGTAGAGAGGTATACTTCATTGTATTCAGCTGTTCCGTATTTAGGGTGGTTTCTGTCCCAGGGAGAAATGTATACCCCCATTTCAATGCCAATTTTTTTGCAGGCATCGGCTAATGATTTTACCACATCGCCTTTCCCATTCATCCATTTGCTTTCTCTAACGGTATGGGTGCTGAATTTGCTGGGCCATAAACAAAAGCCATCATGGTGTTTGGCAGTTAAAATAATTCCTTTGGCTCCTGCTTTTTTGGCAATTCTGGCCCATTGTTCACAATCCAGTGCAGAGGGGTTGAAAACAGAGGGGTCTTCATTGCCTTCTCCCCATTCCTTGTCGGTAAAAGTATTTGGTCCGAAATGGACAAAGAGGTAAAACTCTTTTTCGTGCCATTGCAATTGTTCTTTAGAAGGCAGTGGTGGCAATGGTTTGAGACTTTGGCCAAATAAGCCGGATACAGTTAAACAGGCAGCAAGCAGGAAATATGTACGCATAAAATGGATTGGTTACCTAATATACGAAGAAAATGGGCATGGAATAATATGCAGGTTATTACCCAAAAATCATTTGGTAAAAGCAATCAACTGCTTATAACAGTTGCCTTTTATACATTTGTACTGCATTCTCATAACCAAGATAAAGTGCGTCACAAACCAGTGCGTGTCCAATACTCACTTCATCGAGGTAAGGAATATTTGAAGCGAAATAGTTTAAATTATTGAGGTCAAGGTCATGCCCGGCATTGATGCCAAGGCCCAGCTCCCTGGCTTTTGCAGCAGCGGCTTTATAAGGTGCGATGGCAGTTTCTTTTTGTCCGTCGGCAAAAACAGTCGCATAAGCTTCGGTGTAGAGTTCAATTCTGTCTGTTCCGCATGCTTTTGCTCCTTCAATCATTTCCTGCACGGGATCTACAAAAAGAGATACCCTGATTCCTGCATTTTTAAACAGGGCCACTATTTCAGTCAGATAGTTTTTATGTTCGAGGGTATTCCAGCCATGGTCGCTGGTTAGCTGGCCCAGGGCATCGGGTACCAATGTTACCTGAGCTGGTTTTGTTTCGAGTACCAGGTCTACAAATTGCTGCTCCCTGGAATTTCCCTCTATATTGAATTCTGTGCAAATGATTTTTTTGATATCGCGAACGTCCTGGTAGCGGATATGCCGTTCATCGGGTCTTGGATGAACCGTAACCCCGTCGGCTCCAAATCGCTGTGCATCGATGGCCGACTTAACTACATCGGGGTTATTTCCACCGCGGCTATTGCGGATAGTGGCAAATTTGTTGATGTTTACGCTGAGCTTTGTCATGGAGCAAAAATACAAAGAACTATGAACTACCCTACGGAATAGCAGTGAATGATATATTTATGGCTTTTTGCCTGCTATTTAGTAGATTAGCATAACTATTTTACTATGCCAATTCTATTATTAAGCATTCTTTGGCTCGCTGCCATCATCATTACTGTCAAAAGCATTTTTGAGAGAAAGGATATGGAGCTGAACACCCGCTTGTTATGGACCATATTAATTGTGGTAGCTCCCGGTTTGGGGCTGGCTATTTATTATATCTTCGGTACTGAACGCAGGAATTAGCAGAATATTTGATTCATTTTTTGTAGCTGTCTCATGAGTTATGATTCTTTAGAAGCTTGTTTACTTGATCTGGAAAAAAATGGTCATTTAATCAGGGTCACGGAAGAAGTGGATCCTTATCTGGAGATGGCTGCCATACATTTGAGGGTGCATGAGGCAAAAGGGCCAGCTTTATTATTTGAAAAAATAAAGGGTTCTCCTTTCAGAGCAGCATCCAATATTTTTGGAACCATTGACAGAAGCAAATTCATTTTCCGGAATAGTTTTGAGCGTGTAAAGGAAATGATTGCCCTGAAAAACGATCCCGTATCGGTATTAAAAAAACCTTTCGCACATATGGGTCTGGCACTGGCTGGCCTGAAAGCCTTGCCATTAAAGGATCCCGGCAATAAACCCGTTTTATATGAGGAAATAAAAATTACCGATCTGCCCCTGGTGCATCACTGGCCAATGGATGGGGGAGCTTTTGTTACCCTACCACAGGTATATACGGAAGACATAGAACAGCCCGGTATCGGTAAATCCAATTTAGGCATGTATCGGATCCAGTTAACGGGCAATCAATACGAAACCAATAAGGAAATAGGCTTGCACTATCAATTGCACAGGGGTATCGGCATACACCAGTCAAAAGCCAATGCCCTGGGCAAGCCTTTGAAGGTTTGCTGCTTTGTAGGAGGCCCGCCGGCGCATACGGTTGCAGCCGTAATGCCATTACCGGAAGGAATGAGTGAAGCGATATTTGCAGGTTTATTGGGTGGCCGGAGATTTCGCTATACCTACAGGGATGGCTTCTGCATCAGTACCGATGCTGATTTTGTGATCACGGGAGAAGTTTATCCCGGAGAAAATAAACCGGAAGGCCCGTTTGGTGATCACCTGGGTTATTACAGTCTCCGGCATGATTTTCCACTGATGCGTGTTCACAAAGTGTATGCAAAAAAAAATGCGATTTGGCCTTTTACTGTGGTGGGCCGCCCGCCGCAGGAAGATACCAGTTTTGGAGAATTGATTCATGAATTAACAGGTGATGCCATTACGCAGGAGATTCCGGGTTTAAGGGAAATACATGCGGTGGATGCGGCAGGCGTACACCCTTTGTTGCTGGCAGTTGGCAGTGAAAGATATACACCCTATTCGCCGGCAAAACAGCCTGCGGAGCTGCTTACCATTGCCAACCATATTTTAGGAACGGGTCAGTTAAGCCTTGCAAAATTTCTATTCATCAGTTCAGATGATACCAGGCAACTTAAAACAAGACCGGTTCAACCATTTTTTGAATACCTGCTGGAGCGCATTGATTTTAAAAGAGATATTCATTTTTATACCAATACCACTATTGATACACTGGATTATTCCGGAACGGGACTAAATACAGGAAGCAAAGTGGTATTTGCTGCTTACGGTGAACCTACAAGATCCTTGTGCAGAGAAATACCCCTTGTATTTAGCGGACTGCAGGGCTTTGGTGGGGCTTTTCTTGCAATGCCCGGTGTTGTAATGTTAGAAGCCAAACCTTATTCGGATAAGCAGGGTGCTGAGTATGAAATGGATTCCTTGAATCAGCAACTGCTTAACCCGGCAGGAACGCTTTCTTCTGTAGCAATGATAGTGATTTGTGACGATGCAAAATTTGCTGCAGCTACCATGAATAATTTTCTATGGGTTAGCTTTACCCGAAGCAATCCTTCCCATGATATATATGGTATTGATGCATCTACTGTAAATAAACACTGGGGCTGTAAGGGACCATTGGTAATTGATGCAAGAATTAAACCACACCATGCGCCCCCTGTTGAACAGGCCCCGGAACTTGAGAAAAGGGTTAATCGATTCTTTGAAAAGGGGGGAAGTTTAGAAGGGATAATATAGATTTTCTGAAGAAACTATCTGCTCCCCGACAAAAAAATAAAGTAGGGAAGGGGATATCTTTTTGATAGAGAAGCAGATAGTCCGGTATTACGGAGTCTAAATAAAACTGATTAATTCAACATCAAATATTAGTGTGCTGTTTGGGCCAATCTGAGCACTTACCTGTCTGTCGCCATAGCCTAAATGCGGTGGAATATAAAAGCGCCATTTGCTGCCTGCGGGCATAAGCTGTAAACCTTCTGTCCATCCCTTGATCACCATATTTAAAGGAAAAGATGCAGGTCTGCCTCTTTGCACAGAGCTGTCGAAAATGGTGCCGTCAATTAATGTGCCGTGGTAATGGCAGGTTACTTCATTGTGTGCCAAAGGTTTTTCACCTGCCCCGGTTACCAGTATTTCATATTGAAGGCCACTGGGTAATTCTGTTACTTCGGGTTTGTTTTTATTGACTGCCAGAAAATCCTGGCCTGCTTTAAGATTGGCATTGGCTTTTTCTGCCTTTAGCTGTGCTAACTGATCTGCTACACCCATAATATGTTTTTTTGCAAAGTTAAGTTTCCTGCAGGCTAAAGTCAAGCTTTGCAGAAACTTATCAGGGGTTTAACAAAATTAAAACTGCCTGCCATGGCTTAAACCCGGCATTCTCAAAACGGGGATTGCTCAATTGCTTATTTTAGCTGGGCTTCAAAAAAATCAAGGGTTCTTTTCCATGCATGCAATGCTGCATTGGCATCATACCTGGCTTCTGAAGTATCGTTATGGAATGCATGGTTTACCCCTTCGTAGATATACAGTTCATATTTGATACCTGCTTTTTTCAAGGCATCTTCATAAGCGGGAATACCTGCGTTGATTCTTTCATCCAGCCCGGCATAGTGTAATTGAACAGCGGCTTTGATTTTAGGTACATCTACTGCGTCGGGTTGACGGCCATAAAAGGCAACAGCGGCATTTAGACCGGGTACATTTACTGCCAGCTGGTTGGCGATGCCGCCGCCCCAGCAAAACCCTACACAACCCACTTTCCGATTGGTTTCTTTTCTTCTTTTCAGCAGTTCAACCGATTTGATAAAATTGTTGAGGTTTTTCTTGGGATCCAATGCTGTAAACAGTTTGCGGGCTTCGTCTTCATTAAAAGGAGTTCCGCCCGATTCGGAAAGTGCATCAGGAGCCATTGCCAGGTAACCCGCTTTGGCCAGCCTCCTGGTTACATCCCTGATATGGTCATTGAGGCCCCTGTTTTCGTGAATAACCAGCACAGCACCCATATTCATCTTCCTCACAGGTTTTGCGGTATAAGCCTGCATGCTTACACCATCTGCATCATATAAAATGGTTTCAGTTTCAATTTCAGGGTCATCTTCAGGTATGGTGGCTGCTTTGGCTTTATTCGATTCCAGTAATGGTACCAAGGTCATGGCAACAGCCATGCTGCCCGTAAGCATTGCCAGCCGCTTTAAAAAAACTTCGCGCGACAGTGGTTTGTGCGTGTATTCATCGTAGAGATTGATGATTTCCTGGTTCATAGTGCAGATTTTTCTTTTTAAATATAACCAGTGTCGCAGATATTTCCATAAAATAATGACCAAACAATGCCAATTAAACTTATTTTCTCAGGGCCTGCCTGGCTGCGGATTGCTTTTTAGTGTATTCTTTCTGATAAACCACTTGTAATAGCTTATCAATATGCTCATACAAATCTACAACAGCAGCTCTTTCCGACCGGGATAGCTCTTGATGAAAACTGCCGGTAACGGTACATTTCAGCCATTGCCATAAAATGGCTCTTGCATCATCCATGGTTGCAAAATCTGTCAGTTCTTCCACAACCTGGTTTGAATTCAATGTACAATGGGTTGCATTCCTTTCTGCCATCACAATATTTTTTAAAGGGGTGCAGAACAAACGGAATGTTGATGAATTTGCTTTACAGTGGTTTGTACCCCGTGAAAAAAACAAGCAAATTAGGTATAAGCCGCATTGTGCGGCTCAAAGGATTACTGTTATTTCGTTCTGCCAATAGAAAACAATATTACCATTTAGTCGATGCTTTCAATAAAAAATAACACCCTATTTTCTAACGTATTTATACCTATGCGACTGATTGAAAGATTACAGGAATACCTGCAGACCAATCATATTTCTGCCTACGCATTCGAGCATACCTGCCATTTATCGAATGGCTATCTTGGAAAGCAACTGAAAGGAAAGGGAGCTGTTGGGTCGGATATTCTTGAAAAAATAAAACAACATTATACCGACCTGAGTTTGATCTGGCTGGTAACAGGTAAGGGCAATATGACATTATTCCCTCCTGAAAAAAACAAGGAGCTGATTGACATTGAATTAAATGAAGAGCAGCAGCTGTATTTTACCTCCAAAGATGATATTATCGGGCTTTTACACAAGCAGATTGCCAAGCTTGAATTAACCATCTGCGATAAAAACAATATTATCGACTTACTGGAAGAGCAGTTAAGGAATCAATCACTGTTTAAAAAGTACCAGTAAAGTCAAACACTGCAGAAACAGGGTAATCGTATGCTTTGTTTTTCATGAATAACCCGGGAACAGGCATCGAAAGCTATTCTCATTCTTTATTTGCCAGCTTTTATTTTTTTGAGTTCCTGGCATAGTCGAAAACCAGTTGGCAGAATGCTTTTACGCCGATATCGAGTTTGCTGTCGTCGATATAAAAATCAGGCGTATGATGTGCCGGGGCATCTTCCATCTTGATAGCCGGGTCTCTGGCACCGAGGTAGAAGAAAAAAGAGGGTGCTTTTAATCCATAGAAAGAAAAATCCTCTGCACCGGTAACCCAATGATAAGGAACAACATTATTAACACCGGCCGCAGTAAGCAGGGAGGGCAAAGATTGGGTAACCAGTGCAGGATCGTTGTAGGTAACCAGTGTTTTGTTGTCAATGGTAACTTCTGCGGTTGCACCATAAGCTGCTGCTATGTATTTTGCGGTATTCCTGATTTTCTCATGCACTTCTTTTTGCATTTTACTGTCGAGGGTTCTGATGGTGCCTTCCATCACCGCTTCTTCGGGAATAATATTCGGCCGAACGCCTGCATTAATCTTGCCTACACTAATAATTACCGGGGCCTGTGTTAAATCCATTTGCCGGCTTACAATCGTTTGCAGGTTCTGGATAATTTCTGTACTTACTACAATCGGGTCAATACTTTTCCAGGGCTCTGCGCCATGACTCTGTTTGCCTTTTACTTTAATGGTAAACCAGTCGGAGGAAGCCATAAATGCTGCTGGCTTATAATATATCTTGCCCAGATCGCCCCAGTCCTCAATATGTATGCCAAATACAGCTTCTACTTTGGGATTATCCATTGCCCCTTCCTTGATCATCAGGGGTGCACCACCTTCTTCATTGGCAGGCGGACCTTCTTCGGCAGGTTGAAAAAGAAATACAACAGTGCCGGGTAGTTCC
>JBDKLG010000008.1:0-25207 GCA_039795695.1 Bacteroidota bacterium | reverse complement strand
ACACACAGCAATAATAAAATACAATGAGGCAACTTAAAATCGCAACGCAAATTACCAACCGTGATTCTCAGGCGGTAGAAAAATATTTGCAGGAAATTTCGAAAATTTCGATGATTACTCCCGAAGAGGAAACAACGCTTGCCCAGCGCATCAAAATGGGTGATCAACGCGCTTTACACAAACTGGTTCAGGCCAATCTTCGTTTTGTGGTTTCTGTTGCAAAACAATACCAGCACCAGGGTTTATCGCTAAGTGATTTGATCAATGAAGGAAATCTGGGACTGATCAAAGCTGCACAGCGTTTTGATGAAACAAAAGGCTTTAAATTCATCTCTTATGCTGTTTGGTGGATTCGCCAGTCTATTTTACAGGCTTTGGCCGAACAGGGAAGACTGGTTCGTTTGCCCCAGAACAAAATTGGTACTTACAATAAAGCCAACAAAGCCTATATGGCTTTTGAGCAGGAGCATGAGAGAGAGCCTTCTACAGAAGAGCTTGCCGAAATCCTGGAAATGAGCGAAACCGAAATCAACAATATTTTCCAGAGTAATACCCGCCACACTTCATTGGATGCCCCGGTACATGAAGCCGAAGATGTTGCCATGGGCGATTTACTGGAAGGCTCTGATGATACGGATGAAGGCGTATTAAAGGATTCTCTGCGCGAAGAAATTCGCAGGGTGTTAAAATCCCTTAGTCCGCGTGAAGCCGAAATTGTGAATGCTTATTTTGGCCTCGACGGTGAAAATGGTGTTACGATTGAGCAGATCGGTATGAAATATGACTTAACCAAAGAAAGGATTCGCCAGATTAAGGAAAGAGCCATCAAGCGTTTGCAGAAAGCGCGCTACAGCAACGCATTGAAAGCCTATCTTGGATAAAGGTATCAACTTAACTTATTCAAGACCCCTCTGCAAAAACAGAGGGGTTTTTAGTAAACAATCACTCGGTTTTAAGCACTTTTTTATTGTATCCATTGTAATTTTGCTCAATGAACAAAGGATTTTTTTTCATGATAATGCTCGCTTTACTGGCATTGTCATGCGAAAAATCCATTACCATTGAAACCGCAGCGCAAATACCCAAACTGGTAGTGGAAGCCCAGATTGAAAATGGGCAGGCGCCCATTGTGGTGCTTTCCAATTCACTCGATTATTTCTCCAGCATTGATGCTGCAACCCTGAACGGATCCTATGTTCATGGGGCAAAAATCACCATCAGCACAGGGAACAACCATTATCAGCTGAAGGAATTTACTGTTCCATTAACAGGAGGATATTTCCTGTATTATTATTCCATCGATCCTACTGCTCCGGTTTATGGTGATTTTGGCAAGCAATATGGTCTTAGTATTGAAACAGGCGGGCAGCTATACACGGCTACAACAAGCATTCCTTTACTCACAAAAAAAATAGATTCCATTTGGTGGAAACCTGCACCTGTTTCGGTGGATTCTGCCAAAGTGATTGCAATGATCCGGGTCACAGACCCACCGGGCTATGGCAATTATATCCGCTATTTTACACAGGTGAATAACCAGGACTTTTATCCGGGCCTGAACAGTGTTTTCGATGACCAGATTATTGACGGAAAAACCTACGATGTACAGGTTGAAAAAGGCGTGACCAAAAATGAAAAAGTAAAAAGGGAAGAATTGGGTTTTTTTAATAAAGGAGATACGGTGATTGTAAAATTCACCAATATCGACAAAAACAGTTTTGATTTCTGGAGAACCTGGGAATTTTCCTACCAGTCGGTGGGCAATCCTTTTTCTTCACCAGGAAAAGTAATCGGGAATATCAGCAACGATGGACTGGGTTCTTTTTGCGGCTATGCTGTTCAGTATAAAAGGCTGATTATCCCCAAATAATTCAATTTGTGTAAAACCAAAAAAAGATAACTGCAAGGGTTCAATAAATTTGTTCGTCTAAATTAAAAAAGAAGTATGGCAAGCGAGGCTACAGAAAAAGTACATGTATTGATCATTGGTTCCGGTCCGGCAGGATATACAGCTGCAATTTATGCAGCAAGGGCAAATATGAAACCGGTTTTATACCAGGGAATTCAACCGGGCGGGCAATTAACCATTACCACAGAAGTTGAAAACTATCCCGGATACCCCGAAGGTATTCAGGGGCCTGAAATGATGGTTCATTTTGAAAAACAGGCTGCAAGAATGGGGGCAGATATCAGGTATGGTCTTGCCACAAAAGTTGATTTTAGTAAGCAGCCTTATAAAGTATGGATCGATGAAGAAAAACTGATTGAAGCTGATGCAGTTGTTATTTGTACCGGGGCTTCAGCCAAATGGCTGGGATTGCCAAGTGAAGAACGCCTCAATGGTTTTGGTGTAAGTGCCTGTGCCGTATGTGACGGATTCTTTTTCCGGGGTAAGGAGGTTGCGATTGTAGGCGCAGGAGATACGGCTGCTGAAGAAGCCATGTACCTGTCGAAGCTTTGTACCACCGTTCACATGTTCATCAGAAAAGAAAAAATGCGCGCCAGCAAAGTAATGCAGGACAGGGTATTGAATACACCCAATATCAAAGTTTATTGGAATACGGATACAGATGAAATACTGGGAGAAAAGAAAGTGGAAGCCGTGCGGATTAAAAACAGCCAGACCGGTCAAACCGAAGAAATTCCTGTAAGCGGTTTTTTTGTTGCCATCGGACACCAGCCCAATAGCGATATTTTCAGGGAATGGATCAGCATGGATGAAACAGGCTATATCCTTACAACACCGGGCACATCCAAAACAAATATAGAAGGGGTTTTTGCGGCAGGGGATGTTCAGGATAAAAACTATCGCCAGGCAGTTACAGCGGCAGGCAGCGGTTGTATGGCTGCATTGGATGCTGAAAGGTATTTGAGTGCAAAAGGGTTGGTATAAACAGGATGTATTGATTGATCGTATCAGTTAAAAAGGGGATATGCTGGAAATTCGTTTGCATAATTTGGTATTTTTTGCGCACCATGGAATCCATGCAGAGGAAAAACTATTGGGCAATGAATTTGAAATTAATATTACCATCGGTTATTTCCCTGCAAGCCTGCCCGTAAAACATTTGAGCGATTCCATTGATTATGTAACAGTTTTCAATATGGTCAAAACCAGGATGGAAACCCCTACCGCATTACTCGAAACCATTGCGACAGAACTGGTACAGGATATCTTTTCCCGCTTCCCTTTAGCTGAAAAAATAGCTTTTTCCATCAGAAAAAAATATCCTCCCATTGAACAAATACAGGGCAGTGTAGGTATTCATTTCGAGCTAAACAGGCATGAACGATAAAGTTTATTACAAATGAACCGATTATTGTTGTTTTTATTGTTTTCACTGAGTACTGGTTTACTGTGTGCCCAGGAGATGAATGTTTTATTGAAAGAAGCCGATAATCTGGAAAAACAACAAAAGGGGCAGGAAGCACTGGAAAAATACAAACAGGTATTGCTGATTGACCCTGCAAACTTAACAGCACTGGTTAAATCTGCTGAAATAAATACATCATTGGGTAATGCTTTAACAGACAAGAACAGTAAACGACTGTATTTTGAAACGGCGCTTTCTTTTGCCACAAGAGCTTTTAAAACCGATAGCTTAAAAGCCGATGCTTCGTATGCAATGGCCATGGCTTCAGGCAAAATGACAGAAATAGAAACCGACAATAAAAAAATTGTTGGGTATGTGAAAGATGTGAAATTTTTTGCCAGCAAAGCAATCAGCATCAACCCAAATCATGCAAAAGCCAATTATACACTGGGCAAATGGCATTATGAAATGGCCAATCTTTCGGGTGTAAAGAAAATTGCAGTCAAATTATTCTATGGCGGACTACCGGAAGGAAGTATGGATGCTGCAATTGCTTATATGGAAAAATGCAAAAGCCTGGATCCTTATTTTGTGCCCAATTATTTCGATCTGGCAAAAGCCTACAAAGACAATCGGCAACCCGCACAAGCCATTGAAATACTCAACAAACTGGTAAAACTACCCACCAGAACCCTTGATGATGCAGCCATTAAGGCAGAAGGAGCCAAGCTGCTTGCCTCTATGGAATAAAGTGTAAAAAGTTGCTGCAGGTTACAACCTATTCTTTACGATTAAAATCGATTTTGTTTATACAATACCAGCACTTACATTTAACCAACCTCAAACAGCCAATTATGGACCTGACTACTTTATTTGAAGAAGCCGTAACCAATAGTAAATTGCTCCCTTCAAAACCAGACAACGATACATTGCTAAAACTCTATGCTTTATACAAACAATCAACTTCCGGAGATAACAGGGAAGACGGTCCTGCCAATGCATTTGATTTTGTTGCAAAATTCAAACACGACGCCTGGGCCAAATTGCTGGGCACTTCCAAAGAAGCCGCCATGCAGCAATATGTAGACCTGGTGAATAGTTTAAAAGGATAATTGACTACCTAAAACTGTTTTTGTTTAGCTGCCAGGTGCGGACCATAAAGTCATATCCGGATTTTTTTCCATCGTCCACTTTGCATATACCAAAAAGACGGGATAAAAATAGTGGTCCAGTAAATCCATTCACTGGCCCATCCCCAGGTAATAGGCGCTTTGAATTTTTCCAGAACCAAATACACATAAATACAATAAAAACTGATTGCGGCGAATTCGGAGGCAAGGTTCATTTTTGAGTTGCCGGTTCCTGTAACAGCATTCATCCATACAACGGAAACCGACATCAAAACCAGTGCAGTAGAAACAACCCTTAATACCGGGATGGCGGCGCTGATAAAATCTTCCCCCTGCCCATAAATAGACAGGAAAGTATGCGGAAAAAGATTCAGAAAAACACAGACAAGTATTGCAAAACCCATGCTCCAGCTTACTATCCGGTTAATTAACCGCGGAACCTGGTCCTGCAAATTCTGTCCGATTACATTGCTTACCATTGTATTGGCCGTAGACGCGAATGCCCAGGTAAAACAGCCAAAAAAACCAAAAATATTCCGCATGGTATTCGATATGGCCAGGTCACGTTCACCATGGTGTTCAATGAGTATGTAAAAAAACTCCCAGCTGATAATACTGATTGCATGCTGGAGAATAAGGGGATAAGATTGCCGTAAAATGAGCCGGGTATTCGCAAGGTCAAAAGCCCAGTTTTTGAATAAGTGCAATTGTTTCGTAATCCCATTCATCCGAATTACCACAAAAATGACCACAAGGCCTGCGAACTCAGAAAGAATAGAAGAATAGGCCGCCCCATCAAAGCCCAATGCAGGCATTCCAAATTTTCCATAAATCAACGAATAATCAAAAAACACATTGGTAACCGCTTCAGTAGCAGTACCAATAATGAGGTATTTACTTTGGTTGGTTCCCACCAATAAAGCATTACGCATTTGGTACACGTAGAGAAAGGGAAGGCCCAATATGCGGATATTCAAAAAACGCACACAGGTTTGAACAGTTTCAGGGTCATGTAAAGAAAATCGAAGTACCCAGGGGGCTATAAACCAGGTAACCAGGATACCGATACAGGCAAAAATCACCGCTATTCTTACACCCTGTGAAAAAAGATTGCCAATCGCATCAATTTTGTTTTCTCCCGCCCTTCGGGAGATAAGTGCCTGGAGTCCGTTATTCAGTCCATGCCCCACCACGGCAAAAATCAGGTAATACACACCCGTAATACCCGCAAGGGCTAATGCTTTTTGCCCAAGGCCGCCCAAAAAAATATTGTTGATAATAAAATTTATCTGGGGCACAATGATAGCAGCAGTGATGGGGAGGGCAATACCCAAAATCTGCCTGTTACTGATATTTACCTGAAGATTGAATTCCCGGCTCTTTTTTGTCATAAATTCCTTCAAAGCTACAATTTTGCCTTTTTAACTGTTACACCCCGCAGGCTTGTATTTTTTTAATATCATTGCAGAGCAAATCTGTGTTATGGCCCGAAAGATTTTTGGATATTATGAAGATGAAACCAGCATATCCATTGGGGATAGCGATAGCCGGATATTGCAAATAGGCAGCAATGAGCTGGTTTGTCTCATAAAAAACGCCTCAACGGGGAAAATCACTGCTTTTGAGTCCTATGACTGGGAAAAAAAGACCGGCAATATTTCCGTAGAATTCAATGAAATAAAGCAATTGTCGGGTATATTCAGCGGATACTGCAAAACCACGATTTGCTATTTCAACTGTGAACAAACCACCCTGATACCCCAGATAAACTATAGCACCGCAGCAGCAGCAGATTACCTCGATTTATTGTATGGCGAATCACCCGAATCAATCGTTAAAGTTCATTTTGCCAATAACCTGGCCATTGCTTTCAGGCTGGAACAAAATTTGCACCGTGCGCTGAATGAGTTATTTCCATTATACCAGCCACTGCCTGTATATGCTTCTCTCTTAAAAGATCCTGCCCATATTGTAGAAAAAAATTCGGAAACAATTACCCTGCAATTATATGGTTACCAGTTCATCTTAATGGCCATGAAAGGCACTGCCTTACAAATGATACAAACATTTGCTTATGCACATTCGGAGGACATCGTTTATCATTTACTGAATACAGTAAAGCAACTGGATTTTTCGCAAGACGCTACCAGTCTAACTGTTAGTGGAAGAATAGACAAAGACTCACCCCTGCATTTACAATTGAAGGGTTTATTCAACCAGGTTTTAATGGATGAACTGCCTGCCGATACCATACTGAATCAGGCGCCAGACCATCCTGCCCATTATTTTACTCCTTACAACAAACTGCTGCTATGAGGATTATTTCAGGAAAATGGGGAGGAAGGAGAATCAACCCGCCTGCAAATATGCCCCATACCCGACCCACTACGGATATAGCCAAAGAGGGCTTATTCAATATTTTACAGAACAGGATGAGTTTTGAAGGTATCAGTGTACTGGATTTATTTGGAGGAACGGGCTGTATCAGCTATGAATTGGCTTCCAGGGGCGCCGGTAATTTAACAATTGTTGAGAAAGACAATACCATGCATGCTTTCATCAAAAAAAACCTGGAGCTACTGGGTGCAGAAAATGCACAGGTATTAAAAATGGATGTTTTTTCTTTCCTGAATACCTGTTCACAGAGTTTCGGTTTCATTTTTGCCGGTCCGCCTTATGCATTGGGAACCATCGATGAACTGCCCAAAATCATTGTTTCGAGGAAACTAATTGAACCGGGTGGTTTTTTTGTACTGGAACATACTCCCAGAAACCAGTACGAAAAATTCTCAGGCTTTAGTTTTGTAAGAAATTACGGAAGTACTTTGTTCTCTTTTTTTGTTTGCAACTAACGATTTTGTACAGGTCCTAAAAATAAGATTTGAACCGTCCCATTTTTATAACAGGTATTGGTACGGGGGTTGGTAAAACCCTTGCTGCTGCTGTTATTACAGAAGCTTTGCAGGCCAATTACTGGAAACCGATACAGGCCGGTTTGGATGAGGGAACAGATACGGAGACCGTACGCAGTTTAATCAGCAATACAAATTCGGTTATATTTCCTGAACTGTATCGCCTGAAAACACCTGCATCTCCGCATATAGCTGCAAGAATGGATACAATAAGCATTGATGTCCAGGCCATCAAAGAAAAAACAAAACAATTGCTGTTGCAAAGCGGACAAAAGCCTTTGCTGATGGAAGGTGCCGGTGGCTTACTGGTACCCATTGCCGATGACTGGAAAATTGCCGACCTGGTCAAGCTATTGGATGCAAAACTGATTTTGGTAAGCCGGAATTATCTGGGAAGCATTAATCATTCTCTTTTAACAGCTGCCTGCTGTAAGGCAAACAATCTAAGCGTTGCGGGTTGGATATTTACCGATGAGTTTGGCAATTACCAGGATGAGATAGTAGAATGGTCAGGCTACCCATCTTTGGGTAGTATTCCTAAATTAGGTATTTTAGATAAAGCAACTATCCTGCATCAGGCGAATAAGCTTCATGATTCCCTTACCGGTCATCTTTTACTCCAGCCATGATAAAAGAAGAACTTAGAAAAATTTACAAAGCGCAGCGAAAAGAAATTTCTGCACAACATAAAATGAAGCTGGATGATTTGCTTTTGCTGGAATTTCAAAAATTTGATTACGCTTCTGTTCAAACTGTTTTGTCGTACTGGCCAATACAGGGGCAGGCCGAACCAGATACCCACTTATTTACTCGCTATTTAACCCATTTCTTACCCGAAATAAATTTGGCCTATCCGGTTATGAATATGGTTACCATGCAAATGGTGGCCATCAGGGTTGATGATACAACAGCTTATCAAACCAACCAGTGGGGCATTACTGAACCCATCGGAGGCATGCTGATTGAACCCCATAAAATTGACATGATACTGGTGCCCTTGCTGGTATGCGATAAAAAAGGTCATAGGGTAGGCTATGGCAAAGGTTTTTATGACCGTTACCTGGCGCAGTGCCGGGAAGACACTGTTAAAATGGGCTTTTCCTATTTTCCAGCGGTTGAGAAGATCTCTGACACCCATCAATTTGATGTACCTTTGACCTATTGTATTACACCCCGTCAGATTTATGAATTTTAATACCCTGTTTCTGAAATCTTTTCGTGTTTTGTTGTTGCCCATCGCATTGCTGTACGGCCTGATTATCTATATCCGCAACCGATTGTATGATAAAAAATATGTTGATTCTGCCACATTTAATTTCCCCCTGATTTGTATCGGCAATCTTTCTGTAGGCGGCACGGGGAAATCGCCGCTGGTAGAATACCTGATTGAACTTCTTTCACCCAATTTTAAAATAGCCACACTGAGCAGGGGCTACAAAAGAAAAACCAAGGGATATGTATTAGCCAATGAAAGAACCACAGCCCTGGAAATCGGCGATGAGCCCATGCAGTTTCATTTAAAATATCCCGGCATAAGTGTCGCTTCCTGTGAAGAGCGCATTGTAGGCATCCCGCATTTGCTGCAGGATGTTCCCGGGTTAGAGGCAATTCTGCTGGACGATGCATTTCAACACAGAATGGTGAATGCGGGACTCAATATATTATTAACCGAATACAGTAATTTATACATACACGATTTTTTTCTTCCGACCGGCGACCTCAGAGATGAAAAAAAATCTGCAAAAAGGGCACAGATCATCCTTGTTACCAAATGTCCTTACAACCTGTCCATTGAAGAAAAAAACCAGCTCATTGAAAGTCTAAACCTCCAACCTGAGCAATCGGCTTATTTTACCACGATTGAATATGGCACTCCCTACCATATTATTAACAGATCAGATGAATGGTTATTGACACCAAGGGATGAAGCCTTATTGGTTTGCGGTATTGCCAATCCCAAACCTCTCAAAGAATACCTCAACGAAAAAACGCATAGCTATTATCAGCTGGCTTATTCTGACCACCACATTTTTTCTATTGATGATTTAAAAGAAATCACCAGAAAATATGAAAGCATCCGGGCAAAAGACAAACTGATACTTACTACCGAAAAAGATGCTGTTCGGTTAATTAAGTTTACCGAGCAGTTGGCAGATATTCCGTTATATATCTTGCCTATCCGGCATTTCTTCCTGTTCGAAGAGAAAAAAATATTTGACCAGCAGGTTATTTCTTTTATCCGCAATTTCCCATTCAATCCATTGTCATGAGCAAGAAAAAAGCAAAACAAAAAACAAAATCAAAAACAACTGCTCAGTTAACATTGAAGGGCAGGCTGGAAGTTACCCGTTCAGGAATGGGTTATGTGATTGTGGAAAACATAGAGGGAGATGTACTGGTAAGGCCCGGTGATTTCACCAATGCATTGAATGGGGATACCGTACGGGTTAAAGTAATCAAGGAAAATTTGCGCACAGGTAAGAAAGAAGGAAAAATAACGGAAGTGGTTACAAGAAAACAAACTGAGTTTATTGGCCATGTACAGCTCTCCACGAATTACGCTTTTTTTATCCCTGATACAGATAAACCAATGCCCGATTTATTTATACCGCTTGCTGAATTAAACGGAGCAAAAAACAAAGACAGGGTAGTTGCAAGGTTACTAAAATGGGACAGGGAAGACAAGAAACCGGTTGGAACAATTGTAAGCATTATGCAGCCGGAAGACGAGAACGATGCTGCCATGAAAGAATTGCTGGCACAGGCAGGCTTTCCCTTATTCTTTCCGGAAGATGTACTGGAAGAAGCACTTCGCTTGCCCGAGACCTTAGATACCAAAGAAATTGCCAGGAGAAAAGATTGCAGGGATATCCTCACATTTACCATTGATCCGGCAGATGCCAAGGATTTTGATGACGCCATTTCGCTTAGAAAACTAAACAGCGGACTCTATGAAATTGGTGTACATATTGCCGACGTAAGCTATTATGTACACCCTGAAACCGAACTGGATGAAGAAGCTTACAAAAGAGCCACATCCGTTTACCTTCCCGACAGGGTTAACCCCATGTTGCCCGAAAAAATTTCCAATGAATTATGTTCCCTTCGTCCACATGAAGACAAATTCACTTTCTCTGCCATTTTTCAACTGAACAGCAAAGGGGAAGTAAAGCAATACTGGCTGGGTAAAACAGTCATTCACTCAGACCATCGGTATGCTTATGAAGACGTGCAGGAAATCATTGAAACCAGGAAGGGAAAACATGAAGAAGAAATCCTGTTGCTGAACGATATTGCGCAAAAGCTAAGAAAGAACAGGTTCAGCAAAGGGGCCATCAATTTTTCTTCGCAGGAAGTCCGCTTCAGGCTCGATGAAAAAGGAAAACCCATTGGAGTAATGGTAAAAGAAAGCAAAGAGTCGCACCAGCTTATTGAGGAATTCATGTTGCTCGCCAATAGAACCGTAGCCGAGAATGTGGCCAAACTGAAGATCAATAAAAAACCATTGCCCTTTCCATACAGGGTGCACGATAGGCCCGATGCAGAAAAACTAGCCCCTTTTATCGCTTTTGCCACAAAACACGGCCATCGTTTCGATACCTCAACACCTCAGTCAATCGCGCAAAGCTTTAACAGCATGTTGCAGGATGCCAAAGGAAAACCGGAACAGCATGTGTTGGAACAATTGGGCATTCGTACCATGGCAAAAGCCATTTACACAACAGAGAATATCGGGCATTACGGGTTGGCTTTTGAACACTATTGCCATTTCACTTCACCCATCAGAAGATATCCGGATGTACTTGTTCATCGCGTACTGCAATCGATTCTGGACGAGAAGCCTTTGACAGATAAGAAAATGGAAGAAAAATGCAAACACTGCAGTGAAAGAGAAAGAGCGGCCATGGAATCTGAAAGGGCGGGCAATAAATATAAACAGGTTGAGTTTCTGAAAGACCACCTGGGTGAAACATTTGAAGGAGTGGTAAGCGGTGTATCGGGCTTTGGCTTTTGGGTAGAAACCGTTGCACACAAGTGTGAGGGACTGGTAAGCATCATGGGCTTATCTGATTATGATGATTTCCGGTTGGTGGAAGCCGATTATAGTTTGGTAGGCCGCAGAAGTGGCAGGATTTTCAGAATGGGCGATAAGGTAATGATTAAGGTAGTTGCAGCTAACCTGGAAAAAAGGCAGCTCGATTATGAATGGGTAATGGGGGAGACGAAAACAGAGAAAAAAAAGAAGTGAGTACTTTTGCGGACTGCTGAATCCTTGGCAACAGGGAGCAGGAATCAGCCTGAAAATCAGCTATCCCTGAATGCTATCCCATAAGATTCCAGCTCCTGCAGTACCGGTTGATACAGCTCTTCAAAATCTGGTATGCGCAAACCTCTTGAAATTATTTTTCCCTCAAGTAAAAGGGTAGCGGCAATACCCAGTGGTAAGCCCACGGTTTTTGCCATGGCAGTACGCAATACATCTTCTCCCTTAACCACCAAAGAACTATTGACCGTTGCACATTTACCTTCTACCACATAATCAATCTGGTGCAGCATTACAATCATGTCTTTATCATTTTCATTCAGGGCCCATTTCTTTTCCAGTATCCACTGCAGTATATCCGCCTTACTGCAAACCCCTTTATTGATCAGTGTTTCCTCATGCAGGCCCAGGTAATCAAACTGCTGCTTTAAAAGCTCCGTACCTAAATGAATATTTTTTTCTGCAAAAGCATGTTTCCAGAAAGCGGCCGTACTCAGTCCCTCTGTATTCACCGCTGTTGCTTCATCAGTCAAACCCAGGTCAATCATTGTTTTCCAGCCACTGCAGAATGCCGGGTAACGCAAAGTAGTTCTGATAAAAGTTCCCGTTTCTTCTAATCCATACAATGAAATATAACTTAGTGAATCTCTGTTGGGATAATAAGCAAGTTGACCAAGCCCTTCAACAAATACTTCAGCACAGTTGGCATACAACTCTTCGTAAGGGGTGTTTTGTATCGTACCTTTTTCTTTGAAAATGGCCCCGGCTTTGCCGGCATTGATTACATTCCTTGGATTCCAGCTGAATTTATAATGCCATGGATTGTTATCACTTTCCGGAGCCACCAGTCCGCCACAATGTGATTTAAAAGAAATGATTTTGCCCCCCAATTTTTTAATCCGGTGAATCAACTGCATTGCACTCATATGGTCAATTCCCGGGTCAAGGCCCATTTCGCTTAGAAACAGCAGGTCTTTTGATTTTATCTCTTCGGCCAGCAACCTTAATTTGTCGTCTACATAGGAAGCCGTGAGTAAATGTTTGCCCAGCAATAAACAATCCATTGCCACAATCAGGTGAAGCGAGGGTGGCATCAGCGATATCACTACGTCTGCACTCGCAATCAGTGCCGCTCTTTTTTCTTTGTCATCAATAGAAAGTTCCACGGCAGTTACCAGAGAGTGATTGCCCAGTTTAGCCTGTATTGCAGAAAGGTTGATATCTGCAATACTTACCAGCCACTGTTTTTTAGTGGCAGTATCTTTCAGGTAATCAATTAAAACCGTAGCCGATTTTCCGGCACCAAAAAGAACGATATGCTTCATAGGAACGGGGTATTAGCGGGTATTTCAAACAAAGATAAGTTGGCCGGGACGAATAAAATTTGCTTGTATCTGCTGTAACTTTTCTTTCAGGTAACCGTTCTATCAAAAAAATCATGAAAAAAACAATATTCCTCCTCCTTATCCTGGGCAGCATAACGGTTAGCGCTCAGAAAACTATTCGCGACGATAATGCTGTAAGCAGAGATGCCAAAGGGTTTCATGGTATTGAAGTTTCCGATGGTATTGATTTGTATCTCTCACAGGGAAATGAAGAAGCCATTGCAGTAACTGCTGCCAGCCCCGAATACCGGGATAAGATTAAAACCGAAGTCCGTAACGGCATTTTGCTTATTTATTGTGAAAAGCCTGGTATTTGGGCTACGGGCTGGGGTAATCGCAAGCTGAAAGCATATGTATCAATTAAAAAACTGGACCAGCTCACGGCATCCGGGGGATCCGATGTTTTTATTGAAAATGAGCTGAACAGTGCCAGTTTATCCCTTACTATGTCAGGGGGCGCCGATTTCAGAGGCAAAGTACAGGCAACTGATTTAACAATCAGTGCAAGCGGCGGTTCCGATACTTATATCTCAGGAAAGTCGGCAAACCTGCGCATCTCTGCAAGTGGTGGAAGCGATATCCATGCTTATGAGCTTATTTCCGATAACTGCGACCTTCAAACCAGTGGGGGCAGCGATGTGCATATTACCGTAAATAAAGAGATCAAAGGCAGCGTTAGCGGGGGTAGCGATGTTTATTACAAAGGAGCTGCCAATTCAAGTGTGGGCAAAAGCGGGGGAGGAACTGTCAAAAAAACAAGTTAAAAATCACAAAAACCACTATTGACAAGGGTTTCCACTTAACTGGAAACCCTTTCTTTTTTTTAAAACCGCGCTTAAAAAAGCACATCCACAACTGTGGATAAATGCACTGAAAAAACAGGCATTTTTACAGGGTTTTACCCCCTTAAAAAACTATCTTCGCAGACCATGAAAAAGGGGGTGTTTTGCACCCTGAAATCGAACCTAAATTCAGCACGAAGAAATACAATGGAAGAGAACCAGCTACCGGAAAAAACGAATGACAACGACCGCATTATCCAGGTAAATATCGAGGAGCAAATGAAAACCGCCTACATCGATTATTCGATGTCGGTAATCGTGGGCAGGGCGCTGCCTGATGTAAGAGATGGCTTCAAACCCGTTCACAGGCGTGTTTTATATGCCATGAATGAACTGGGGAATAACAGCAATAAAGCCTATAAAAAATCTGCCCGTATTGTTGGGGAAGTAATTGGTAAATACCATCCCCATGGCGATGCATCTATTTATGATACCGTGGTACGTTTGGCCCAGGAATGGACCATGCGCTACACCCTTGTAGATGGTCAGGGTAATTTTGGGAACCAGGACGGCGATCCACCGGCTGCCATGCGATATACGGAAGTACGTTTACAGAAAGTTGCCGAAGCCATGCTGGATGATATTGATAAAGACACAGTAGACTTCCAGTTGAATTTCGATGACTCTGAAAAAGAGCCCACTGTTCTGCCAACGCGCATACCGCAATTGCTTGTAAACGGTTCCTCCGGCATTGCTGTAGGTATGGCAACGAATATGATGCCGCATAATCTTGGAGAAGTAGTAGACGGCTGTATTGCCTATATCGAAAACAAGGAAATTACGGTTGAAGAACTGGTCAATTATGTAAAAGCACCCGATTTCCCAACAGGCGGTATTATTTATGGCATGGAAGGGGTTAAACAGGGGCTTTTAACAGGGCGCGGCAGGGTTGTGCTTCGGGGCAAATGCCAGGTGGATACCAAAAGCAGTGGCAGAGAGCAGATCGTGATCACAGAAGTCCCTTACCAGGTAAACCGCGATCAGCTTACCGACCGCATTGGCCAGCTGGTAAATGATAAAACCATTGAAGGAATTGCCCATGTAAACAATGAAAGCAATATGCGGGAAGGAACCCGCATTGTACTGGATTTAAAAAGGGATGTGGTAGCACAGGTAATCATCAACCAGCTCTATAAATTTACTGAACTGCAAACCAGCTATGGCATCAACAATGTAGCCATCAGCAAGGGACGTCCGAAAGTGATGAACCTCAAAGACCTGATTACAGAGTTCATTGAATTCAGAATGGAAGTGGTGATCAGAAGAGCCCGTTTCGATTTGCGCAAAGCCGAAGAAAGAGCCCATGTACTTGAAGGTTACCTGAAAGCATTGGACCACCTGGATGAAGTGATAGCCCTTATCAGAGCCAGCAAAACACCTGATGAAGCCAGGGAAAACCTGATTGCGAAAAGCAAGGAGGCAAAATGGTACCTTAACAGAGAACTGTTTTCTGCCGTTACCAACGACCTCTATACCCAGGAAGACGGCTTATCGGAAATTCAGGCGAAAGCCATACTGGAACTGCGTTTGCAAAGACTAACCGGTATGGAAAGAGATAAGATTGTGGAAGAATTCAACGGGCTGGTCAATACCATCAAATACCTCAAAGAATTACTGAACAGTGAAGCGCTTCGCTATAACCTGATCAAAACAGAATTGCTGGAAGTAAAAGAAAAATTTGGTGACCCGCGCAAAACAGAGATTCAATACCTGGCAGATGAAATGCGGATTGAAGACCTGATTGAAGACGAAGACGTGGTGATTACGATTTCCCATTTAGGCTATATTAAAAGAACTTCCGCTACTGAATACCGCCAGCAGAGAAGGGGTGGAAGAGGTGCCGTAGGAACAAAAACAAGAGAAGAGGATTTTGTAGAACATTTGTTTGTAGCGTCCACACATGGAACCATGATGTTCTTCACCGAAAAAGGCCGCTGTTTCTGGCTTCGCGTATATGAAATACCCGAAGGTGAAAAACAAAGCAAGGGAAGGGCTATCCAGAACCTGATTCAGTTACCCGGAGATGATAAGGTAAAAGCCATCATCGATATTAATAAACTGGACGATAAAGAATATGTACAAAACCATTATATCGTACTTTGTACCAGGAAAGGAATCATCAAAAAAACTTCACTCGAAGATTTCAGCCGCCCGAGAGCCAATGGCATCATTGCCATTACGATCAATGAAGGAGATGAACTCATTTCTGCACGACTAACCGATGGTAAACAGGAAATCATGATGGCTGTGAAAAGCGGACGTGCCATCCGCTTCCCGGAATCCAAAGTAAGAAATACCGGAAGGGGCGCAATTGGGGTCGCGGGAATTGAAGTAGACGATACCAAAGATGAAGTGGTAGGCATGATTTGCATCAACCTGGAAGACCCTACCCATACCATTCTGGTTGTAAGCGAAAAAGGATTTGGCAAGAGAACCGTAGTGGATGAATACCGCATTACCAACAGGGGTGGCAAGGGGGTTAAAACCATCAATGTAACCGAGAAAACCGGCAGCCTGGTAGGTATTTTGTATGTTACAGAAAAAGAAGATTTGATCATTACCTGCAAATCCGGCGTTACCATCAGAACGGCTATTGCCGATATCAGGGAAGCGGGAAGAGCCACACAGGGAGTAACCCTGATCAGGTTAGACGAAGGGGATGAAATAGCCGCTATTTCCCAGATTGAAGACCAGGAAGAAGAAAGCGGTGAAGCATTACCCGAAGCAAGTTCCGGTGAAACCAATGATGAAAGTAAAACTGAAGACAACAACGAACAAACAACTGAAAATCAATAATTACTCAATTTATTTTATGAAAAAAATACTATTGATTGCCGCATTTATCGGAAGCCTGCAAACCCTACATGCGCAGGGCCTGAGCAAGGTTCAAACCTCCTATCTGATTAATAGAATAGAAGATGCAAAAACAGAACTGGACAAAGTAATGGCCGATCCCAAACAGCAAACAAAAGCGGAAGCTTATTTCTGGAAAGCCAAAGTAAATGCAGCCATCTACAAAGATGATAAACTGAGGGCCAAATTCCCCAATTCCATGAAAGATGCAGATGACGCATTTAAAAAATATGCCGAAGCCGATGCAGCACTTGCACAGGTAAAAAACCTGGGCGCAGAAGGTTATTTTGATATGTATGGAACCGGTTATAAGCTGGGCGTGGCTGCTTTTAATGCCAAAAACTGGGACGATGCAGCAGTTAATTTTAAAGTGGCAGTAGACTACAGCGACCTCATCTTTAAAAACAAATGGAGCAATATTACCATGCCATTTGATACCACTTCTATTTTATTCCTGGCATACTCTTACCAGAATGGAAAAAAAGAAGCAGAAGCGGCCAACTGTTATGCCCGACTCGCAGATGCGAAAGTAGGGGGTGAAAATTACCTGGACATTTATAAATTTCTTGCCAGTCATTATACCAATACCAAGGAAGAAGCCCAGTTTAAAAAATATGTAGGCATTGGAAGAGAACTGTATCCAAAATTTGCCTGGGATGAGTTTGAGATTGACTATATGGACCAGAACATGAGTTTGGCAGAGAAAACTGCTGCTTACGATAGAGACGATGCTGCAGGAACACTTAGTGAAATGAAATACCTACAGTTTGGTGATATCTTCATCAATGTTAAAAACAAAGAGAAGGATCTTGATTCTGTCAAACACAAAAAATATGAACTGAAGGCAGCAGAAGCTTATAAAAAAGCCTATGGTAAAAATCCGGAAAATGGCATTGCCGCATTCAATGTAGGGGTAATTTATTACAACCTCTATGGTGAATACGATGATATTTATGCAGCCAATATCAGAACCATGCAGGGATTGAATGCAGATAAGCCCGTAGAAAAAGATCCCAAGAAAAAAGCAGCGGCTGATGCCGCATTGAAGGCAAAAATTGATCCATTGAAGAAAGCCAATGCAGAGATTGATGTTCCGCTTACTGAAAACCTGAACCTGTCCATTGAATGGCTGGAAAAATCCTATACGATACTTAAAGCAAAAGCAAACAGAACAAATACAGAAAAAAGCGTGATCAACAAAGACGTAGACTTCCTGGCAAATTTATATGGCTACAAACGTGATAAAGTAAGGGGCAAAGACCCCAAGGCATTTGATGCATTTGATGCCAAATACAAGGAGTATGATGCTTTGCACGGTAAATTCTAAAAATAACCTCCTCAAAAAGCCGCTGATTGATCCATTCAGCGGCTTTTTTATGTAAGGATTCACGGCAGGAACCATCCCTGCTGAACAGCGGCAATAGACAGCATTTGCTTATCTGTTTCGCTCATTGGGAACCAGTATTTTTGCAGACCAATTCCTGGCTGAAGGCAAAGCCATTGCAAATAGTATAAATTAATTTTCCACAACCCCTAACCCTAACACCCGTTAGCTTATTTTTGCACTTTAAAACAAGCCATTATGCAGTTTACTTTAACGGAAGAGCATTTAATGATTCAAAAAGCAGCCAGGGATTTCGCCAGAAACGAATGTTTACCCGGTGTTATTGAAAGAGATGAGAAACAGCAGTTCCCCCGGGAACAGGTAATGAAGCTTGCCGAATTGGGTTTTATGGGCATGATGGTTGACCCCAAATACGGAGGTTCCGGCATGGATACAATCAGCTATGTACTTGCCATGGAAGAAATCAGTAAAATTGATGCAAGCACCAGTGTATGCATGAGTGTGAACAATAGCCTTGTTTGCTGGGGATTGGAAGCTTTTGGTTCTGAAGCACAAAAACAAAAATACCTGGTTCCGCTTGCACAGGGCATGAAAGACGGAGAATTGTGTATCGGTGCTTTTTTATTAAGCGAACCGGAGGCAGGTAGCGATGCAACCAGTCAACAAACAACCGCGGAAGACAGGGGTGATCATTATATCATTAATGGTACCAAGAACTGGATCACCAATGGGTCTTCTGCTTCTATTTACCTGGTTATTGCACAAACAGACCCTGCCAAAGGCAGCAAAGGAATCAATGCTTTTATTGTGGAGAAAAACACAGCGGGAGTAGTAGTGGGAGCCAAGGAAAACAAACTGGGCATCAGGGGCAGCGATACGCATTCTATTTTATTCAATGATGTAAAAGTACCCAAAGAAAACAGGATTGGTGAAGATGGTTTCGGATTCAAATTTGCGATGAAAACACTTGCCGGAGGCCGCATTGGGATTGCATCTCAGGCCCTGGGCATAGCTTCGGGCGCTTATGAGCTGGCACTGGCTTACAGCAAACAGCGCAAAGCTTTTGGAAAGGAAATTATGCACCACCAGGCCATCCAGTTCAAACTGGCCGATATGGCCACAAAAATTGAAGCAGCCCGTTTATTATGCCTTAAATCGGCCTGGGAGAAAGACAACCAGCTTGATTATACGCTCAGCTCTTCCATGGCAAAAGTTTTTGCCAGTGAAGCAGCCATGTGGATCAGTACAGAAGCTGTACAGGTACATGGAGGATACGGATTCGTTAAAGAATACCATGTAGAACGACTGATGCGCGATGCAAAAATTACGCAGATTTATGAGGGTACCAGTGAAGTGCAGCGAATCGTTATTAGCAGAAGTATTTTGAAATAGCAGCATGCCCGGATTCACAAATTCGCCAGCTGTCAATTCTTTTATCCGCTAATTTTACAGTGCATGACCAGTACGCGAATCTTCTTACTATTAATCGGCAGTATCAGCTTTCATCTTTGCTTTTCACAGGATACGGTGTTGATGTCGCAATTACTGAACCGCATCGAATATTTACAGGTGAAATCGGGTGAAGTGTTTCCGATAGGGTCCTTTGCTTCCTATAGAACCTATGCCCTTAACAAGCAGCGTGAAAAGGCTGACATGAACCCTTTTTATACGTCTTTAATCACTCTGACACTGAAAGAGATCAGGCCAAAACTTACAGCAACGCAGCAAAAGATGGTTGACAGGATCGTTAAAAACGCTTTGCCTTCTTTTAAAAAATATGAAAACAAAAAGGGGAGGGGCACTTATAATTTTTGGGCAACAGATACACCCCGGATATTCCCACATGGAGATTGGTTGAATTGGTTCGACAAACATCAGGCATTACCCGATGATATGGATGATACGGTAATGATACTTCTGGCCATTGGAGCACCAGATTCCAGTGCAAAAAAAATTCACGACCTGATGCAGGCATATACGAACATGACGGGAAAGCATGTAAACAATAATTCGAAAGCCTACAGAAATATTTTTGCTTATTCTACCTGGTTTGGGAAAAATGTGCCCGTAGAATTTGATATATGTGTATTGTCGAACGTTCTGTATTTTACACAACTTTACAATATTCCCTGGACAGGTGCCGACAGCGCCAGCCTGCAGTTGATAGAAAAAGTGCTGCAGACCAAAGCACACCTGAATTCACCATTGTATGTAGCCCCGCAGTATGGCAGGAGTTCTTTGATATTGTACCACTTGGCTAGACTTATGTCAGTAAGGAAAATCCCCTCACTGGAAACATTCAGAAGCCAGTTGATACAAGAAGCAGAACTGGAATTGAAAAAAAACGGTCACTTTATGGATGCGATTATACTAAGTACTGCCCTGCTAAAATGGGGGGTAAAACCTGCAATACAAGCTCCATATAAAACAGCAAGCCTGGAAAATCTGATTGAAGACAGGCCTTATTATTTTTTTATCGCTAATATGGGCTCTATGCTGCCTGAACCCTATAAGCATTTACTCGTCCAATCAGGGATTGGGAAATTCTATTACGATTGTGATGCGTACAATAATTTGCTTGTACTGGAATATTTGGTTTGGAATGAAAAACTGAAATAATCAAAAATAATGGCGGTTAATATTACTACATACAACGAATTCATAACGGCATGGTCAACAGTAACCTTGGTAGCTGTTAGCAAACACAAACCCATTAATGACATATCTGTATTATATGATTTGGGGCAGCGTGATTTTGGCGAAAACTATGTGCAGGAACTTGTTGACAAATATACAACGCTCCCTAAAGATATCCGCTGGCATTTTATTGGTCATTTACAATCCAATAAAGTAAAATACATCGCACCCTTTGTACACATGATTCATGGCGTAGACAGCTTAAAATTATTGCGTGAAATCAATAAGCAGGCTGCCGGCTGTTACAGAACAATCAATTGCTTATTACAGGTACATATTGCCCAGGAAGAAACAAAATTCGGGATGAACGAATCAGAAATTAAAGAAAGCCTCTCTGTTAGCACGGAACTGACGAATTTGCGGATTTGCGGATTGATGGGAATGGCTTCATTCAGCAATGACCTGGATCTGGTAAGGACTGAGTTCCGTTTATTGAAAACCCTATACGATCGTTACCGCATATGGGCTGCGAACCATGCGCCCTGGACTGTTTTAAGTATGGGGATGAGTGGAGATTATACAATAGCCATTGAAGAAGGTAGTACACTGGTTAGAATCGGCAGTTTATTTTTTGGGGAAAGGGAATACAAAAAATAAGACATACAGCTACCTAAAACAGCAGAAGCTGCCCTGTATGGCAGCTTCTGCTGTTTGTAAAAAGACAAGATTACATTTTGCCTTTTTTTTCCATTTTTTTACATGATTCACCGCAGGTATGCCCTTTTTCACCATGCACATACGCATGTTTTTCCTTGGTGCATGCTTTGGTGCATTTGTGTTCTTTTTCTGCAGTTTTTTCGTTTTTCTTATCCATTTGAGCAAATGCTGCAGTAGACAAGAACCCCGTCATGAGCAGGATGGAAGCGAAGGTTTTTACTGTTTTCATATGGTTTATTTTTTTTAAAAGACGCTGTTTTCGCTGATACCTTACAATCACCGGCCGGTTTAACACTTATACCCAAACATCCAGTTAAATTTACTAAGGATTCCCCTTATTTCATTACAGTTTCTATCACTTTTCCCACAGAACCACTGGGCATTTGAATATGCAATAAAGCTGCCAGTGTTGGGGCAATATCGGTCATATAGGTTTCCTGGTTCGATTTACCGCTTTTAATCCCCCAGCCAAACCAGAGCAAGGGTATATGCGCATCATAGGGATACCATAGCCCATGGGTGGTTCCTGTTGCCCCCCCTTCAATGAAACCGGGTTTTAAAACAATCTGTACATCTCCGGACCTGTTGGGATAGTAACCATTGGCCAGCATTTCACGCAGGTTTCTGTTAAGGGTGGTTAACATGATGGCATTGGTAGGAAATGCATTGGCAACCCCTTCATTTTTTTTCACATACTGGATTATCCATTGCACAATTTCATTTTTATTAATTCCAGCTGAATCAATTCTTGGGTTATTCAACGATACCTGGTAATTAGACATGGAAACGATTAACCTGTCCAATCCATATTTTTCTTTAAGCCTCGTATTCATATCGCCCATCATCCCAAGGTCATTCACGGTTCCTCCGGGCAATTTATTTTCTTTCATAAATCCCGGAACCTGTGCTACCGCATGGTCAGCTGTAAGAAATACGGTATACTGCCCTTTACCAACCTGCTGATCTAAGAATAGCAGCATTTTTGCCAATTCTTCATCCAATCGGATATAATCATCCACCATTTCCCAGGAATTGGGGCCGAATGAATGGCCGATATAATCAGGAGAGGAGAAACTAATCGCCAGAAAATCAGTTGCCTGGCTTTTACCCATTTTTTCCGCAATTACTGCAGCTTTTGCCATCTCTGCAGTGAGGGTATTACCGGCGGGAGTGGAAGATATTTTACTATAGTCTTTGCCAATAAATGCAGTAAAATCATAGGGAAATCCTTTTGCATCCAGCCCAAATGGCCTGCCCTCATATTCTTTCTGGTCTTCTGTTGCATATTGCAAATAAGTTTCTTTTCCCAGCGTGGTAGTCCACCCGTTTTTGTAGAGCGAGTCAACAAGCTTCCTGTTATTAAACTGGTTAACCCATTCAGGTAAATCATTCATGTAATAGGTACTTGAAATAAAATTACCCGATTTGCCCTCGTACCAGTAAGCTGCATTGGCCGAATGGCCTGCCGGCAGTATGGATCCCCTGTCTTTTAAAGCAACCCCAATCACTTTGCTTTTGAAATTGGTAGCCAGGCGTAATTCATCGCAGATAGTGGTGGTTAACATATTTTTCGGGCTCATCTGCCCGTCTTCTGCTGTTTTTCCGCCTACTCCTTTTACGTTTTTGTCTTCGCTGCAGTACACAGATCTCATGAGCTGGTTATCCCACCAGGCATTGCCGGTAATCCCATGAATGGATGGAACTGAGCCTGTATATACACAGGTATGGCCACAGGCTGTAACTGTTGGTGCATAAGGAATCAGGGTATTTTCACAGGAATATCCCTCGCCCAGTAATCTTTTGAATCCCCCGTTGCCGTAAAGAGCATTAAAACGATACAAATAATCCCAGCGCATCTGGTCAACTACAATTCCTACTACCAGTTTGGGCCTTTGCAGCATGGTTTCCGAAGCCGGTTTAACGGGATTCTGTGCAGACAGCTGCAGGACATTTAACAGGGAAAACAGGGGTAAAATGAGTCTTTTCATATTCCATTGGTCGATTTAACAGATTATTTTAGTGTGCAAACCAGTCATTTGTGGTGAAGATACGGCAGTATCAATAATTGCACTTGCCCTTTAGGGGCTAAAACTTTACTTTTGCAGCAATTTTATACCAAAGTAATGATTTAATAATATGGCAGACATTTTTGAGAAATTATTGAAAGATTCAGGTCCTATCGGCAAACATCGCGAAAGAGCACATGGCTATTTTGCATTTCCGAAACTTGACGGTGAAATTGGCAGCAGAATGAAATTTCGCGGCAAAGAAATGGTTATCTGGAGTTTGAATAATTACCTGGGCCTGGCCAATCACCCCGAAATCAGAAAAACCGATGCGGATGCCGCTGCTCAATTTGGGCTGGCATTACCGATGGGAGCGAGAATGATGAGTGGGAATAGCAATTACCATGAACAATTGGAAAGAGAACTGGCTGCATTTGAACAAAAAGAAGATGCCATCCTGATGAATTTTGGCTACCAGGGAATCATGAGTGCCATTGATGCAATCTGCGGACGGCATGATGTAATTGTATATGATGCGGAAAGCCATGCATGTATTATTGATGGATTAAGGCTGCATCCCGGCCACAGGTATGTATTCAAACACAATGATCTCGAAGATTTTGACAAGCAGATGGAAAGAGCTGCCAACCTGATTGACAAACAAAAAGCAGGCGGTATCCTGGTTATTACGGAAGGTGTATTTGGTATGGCCGGAGACCAGGGTAAACTGAAAGAAATTATTGAACTGAAAAATAAGTATACATTCCGTTTACTGGTTGATGATGCCCATGGATTTGGTACCCTGGGGAAAACAGGGGCCGGGGCAGGGGAGGAACAGGCCTGCCAGGACGGGATCGATTTGTATTTTTCCACTTTTGCCAAATCAATGGCTTCCATCGGCGCTTTTATGGCCGGAGACAAAGCCATCATTGATTATATCCGCTATAATATTCGCTCCCAGATATTTGCCAAAAGTTTACCCATGCCAATTGTATTGGGCAACCTGAAACGGCTGGAATTATTGCAATCACAACCAGAACTGAAAGCCAGGCTTTGGAGCAATGCATTAAAATTACAGAAAGGATTAAAGGAGAGGGGCTTTGATATTGGCAAAACCGATACCATGGTTACGCCGGTATATATGAAAGGGGGGGTGGAAGAAGCAACCGCCATGGTGATGGATCTGAGAGAAAACTACCATATTTTCTGTTCAATAGTTGTGTATCCGGTTATTCCAAAAGGGCATATCATTTACCGATTGATTCCTACCGCTGCCCATACTGACCAGGATATTGAAGAAACATTGAAGGCTTTTAGTGAAACCAAAGCGAAGCTGGATGCAGGCGCCTACAAATCAGAAATGATTCCGGATATGGCAGAAGCGAAATAATATTTTGGGATATCCATTATAAAGAAAGCCTTTCTATTCAGAAAGGCTTTCTTTATAAAATACATCGATTAAGGTAGATTATAATTTCTTGATCAGCTCATTTGCCTGCTTTACATAATCATCGTTTTTGGCAGCTGTAGCCAAAGAAATACATTTTTCTGCACTCGCTTTCGCACTGATCTTATCTCCCAGGTCACGCTGAATTTTTGCCTGCTGCAAAAATAACCAGAATGCTGATGCATTGGCCGCTGTGGCGCGATTGATATAAATCAGGGCCTTGTTCAGGTCCTTGTCCCACTCATAATAAAAACTGGCAGCCGATGCATAATCGCCTGCTTTAACCGGCTCTGCCGACAAGGCTTTTTCAACCTGTCTGCGAATATTGTCTTTAACATTAACACTCATGGGAATT
>JBDKLG010000007.1:0-10808 GCA_039795695.1 Bacteroidota bacterium | reverse complement strand
TTCGGGAGACACTACGTAGAAGAAAGTCATGCTTTAATTTTGGGTATTAGTGTTCTAAGCGTAGTGCCCCTTCGGGAGACACTACGTAGAAGAAATGCTGGTCGAGTTATGTTTTAACTTGAAATATTAGTATTCTAAACGTAGTGTCCCTTTTGGGAGACACTACGTAGAAGAAATGCTGGTCGAGTTATGTTTTAACTTGAGATATTAGTATTCTAAGCGTAGTGTCCCCTTTGGGAGACACTAAGTAGAAGAAAAATAGAAATATGTTATTACAAAACTGCTAATGTTATTGCTATTTTCCCATTTAAGTGATCGTTGGAAATGCTAGTAGCACAATTCGCTAAAAATTAATTGGCAGGCCTGTTAAGGGTTTGCCAGAGCAGGTCTTTTAATTCGGTAAGGCCCTTATTGGTTACCGATGAAATAAATATGTGTGGAATGCTTTCCGGTAACTCTTTACTGATGGCTTCTTTTAACTCATCATCCAGCATATCGGATTTGCTTACGGCAATGATGAAATCTTTCTGGAGCAGGTCGGGATTATAATCCTCCAGTTCTTTTTTAAGAATGGCAAATTCTTTTTTATGATCATCACTGTCGGCAGGAATTAAAAAAAGCAATACCGAATTTCTTTCGATATGTCTTAAAAAACGATGTCCCAGCCCTTTTCCTTCGGCAGCACCTTCAATGATTCCGGGAAGATCGGCAATACAGAAAGATTGCTGGTCGCGGTATTCCACCATACCCAGCTGTGGTATTAAAGTGGTGAAAGCATAATTGGCAATTTTTGGTTTAGCAGCAGTGATAACAGATAGCAGGGTAGATTTTCCGGCATTGGGAAATCCTACCAAACCCACATCTGCCAATACTTTCAGCTCCAGGTTTTTATATCCTTCAATACCCGGTTCACCTGGCTGGGAATGTTCGGGTACCTGGTTGGTGGGAGTGGCAAAATTGCTGTTGCCCAATCCACCGCGTCCACCTTTGAGCCAGATAATTTCCTGGCCGTGTTCCAGGATTTCGGCTTCTACTTTACCGCTTTCCTCATCACGCGCGATTGTTCCGAGTGGCACTTCAATAATAATGTCTTTTCCTTCGCGGCCGGTACAATTGTCTTTGCTGCCATTCTCACCATTTTCTGCGAGCACATTTTTATAATAGCGCAAATGCAATAATGTCCAGAGATTGCTGTTGCCTTTGAGAATGATATGTCCACCTCGGCCGCCATCACCGCCATCAGGGCCTCCCATGGCAGTAAGTTTGTTGCGCATGAAATGGGTCTGGCCTGCACCACCATGTCCACTGCGGGCAAAAATGCGGATATAATCTATAAAACTGTTTCTTTCAGACAACTGCAACACTATTTAGGATGACAAATTTGCGAATCTCGGATTGCTGCAAAGGTACGTGAATGTTATTTGCCTTCTGAGCCTTTTCGTTCTTTCCATATTGGGAAGCCATTGTCCTGAACCGGCCTGTTGGCGGGTATTTCCCTTAAAGGGGCCGTTTCTCTCCAGTACTTGCTCATTTCTTCAGGCAATGCCTGGTATAATTCAGTACCCTCGGTTTTCCAATGGATCATTTCGTCACTCACTTCTTTTATTTTTTTTGCAGGATTACCTACTATCAAACTCCTGCTTTCAAAAATTTCCCCTGCTTTGATAAAACTCAAAGCACCCACTATGGATTCATCGCCAATTATTGCGTTGTCCATAATTACACTGTTCATACCTATCAGGCAGTTTTTCCCGATGGTGGCCCCATGTATGATGGCCCCATGACCAATATGCGCAGCCTCCTTTAAAAGAACCGTTACTCCCGGAAACATATGAATGCTGCAGTTTTCCTGCACATTGCAACCATCTTCAATGATAATGCCGCCCCAGTCGCCGCGTATGGCAGCACCGGGACCAATGTATACATGCTTTCCAATGATCACGTTCCCTGTTACTGCTGCCTGTGGATGAATGAAGGCAGATTCGTGTATGACGGGTATCCATTCTTTGAAAGCATATATCATGTGCATGCATATTGATGGTAACAGGAATAAATGCTTCCTTACCGTGGGCTGATCAGTGGCTTACCTGTTCTGAAGCAGGTTCCTTTGAAATGAGCCACCATTTCCTTTTTTTGATTGCTGATGGTAATATGGTAAAGCCCCGTACTTCTTCCATTATGAGCTTCTTTTGCTTCAGCAGTAATGGTATCACCTACCTGTACCGCTTTGGTAAATGTGATAGAAGTATCGAGGGCCACAGATAAATTATTCCGGTTATTACAGGCAAAGGCAAAAGCACTATCGGCCAATGAAAAGGTGATTCCTCCATGCACAATGCCAAATCCGTTTACCATTTCTTTTCTGATAAGCATCTCAATCTTACTATAACCCTCTTTTACTTCCAATACCTTAATGCCTAACCATTGAGAGAAAGCATCCTGCTCCATCATATGTGTTACAACCTGATTGGCTAACTGATCCTGCCGGTTCATATTATTTTCCTTTAAAGTTGGGAAGACGTTTATGCAGGAAAGCCTGAACCCCTTCCTTGAAATCTTCTGTAGCAGCGGCTTTCTGTTGAAACATATCTTCCAGCAGCAATTGTTCTTCGAGGTTATTGGTTACAGACTGGTTAAGTGCATGTTTGAGGTATGCCAGTGCTTTGGTAGGCATGGTAGAAAGTGTAACGGCCAGTTTAATGCTTTCGGTTAAAAAACTTTCTGGGGTAAATACTTGATAGATCATACCCATCTGCATAGCTTCCTGTGCAGATACTTTATCTCCCAGCATCATCAAAGCACCTGCTCTTTGCCGGCCAATTAAACGGGGAAGGTGATAAGTGCCGCCACTATCCGGGATCAACCCTATTTTTGAAAAAGCCTGAATAAAAGAAGCGGATTCACTTGCCACCACTATATCGCAGGCCAGTGCAATATTAGCTCCTGCCCCGGCAGCAACCCCGTTAACTGCTGCTATAATGGGCTTGGGCATATTCCTGATTTTAAGAATAAGCGGATTATAATGTTCGCTCAGAATTTTTTGCATACCAGGCCCTTCGGGATCCACTACTTCTGCCAGGTCCTGGCCTGCAGAAAACCCTTTTCCGGCACCCGTAATATAAACACATCGAATCTCCTGCAGGGAAGCGCATTCATCCAGTTTGTTTTGCAGCAGCAAAGCCATTTCCCTGTTGAAGGCATTGAGTTTGTCTGGCCTGTTTAGGGTTATTGTGGCAATCCCGCTTTCTATGGTAAACAAAATGGATGACATATTGCGGTGTTTTAACAAATATAACAAATCTTAATCCTCTGTATAATACCCTGACCTGTTGTGGCGGATTTAAATTCTTTCAATGGCATTTGAAATAATCAAAAGGCTCTTTACAATCCAAACATCTGTACAGTGCTTTACAGGCAGTGCTCCCAAATTGTGAAACGGTTGCTGTATGATAAGATTTACACAAGGGGCATTGAATGGCTTCTTCCTCCTGAAAAATATCCGGCGTACAAACAGCCTGTTTGTATTGAGGGGGAGCTATACCATAGGCCCTCAGTTTGTCTTTCCCTTTTTCACTCATCCAATCGGTGGTCCATGCAGGAGACAAAGCCTGTTTGATGGAAATATTTTTAAAGCCGGCCTGTAACAATACGAGCCGGATATTCATTTTTATTGTATCCATGGCAGGACAACCCGTATAAGTAGGTGTTACAACTATTTCGAGAGTGGGATGCATATTTACCGGAGAAGGACTAATAACGAGGTCTCTGACGATGCCTAAGTCGATAATGGAAAGCACAGGAATTTCGGGGTCTGTTACTGTTTCCAGCATATCCAGGATGCTTTTTTTGAGGGCATCGGCGGAATAATCAGCGATATGTTCAAATTTGTTTGTCATAATAATGCCTTCTGCCTACCATATTGCATTAGGATAGGCTCTTTGTAAAAATTGCATTTCTGCCAGTATATAACCCAGGTGTTCTGTATGCTGTCCTTGCTTGCCTCCTGCATGCATCCATTCATTTTTAGGCATTTCGATGGTTGCTTGCGCTAATACGGCTTTTACTTTTACTTCCCACTGCTGTTTGATACCGGCCTGGTTAATGGTAATGCCATTGCCTGCAGCCTGCAGTTCATAAGCTGCTGCTTCAAACAATTCTCCCGTATAGTTCCATAAATAGTCTGTAGCGGCAAGCATTCTTTTGTTACTCTCTTCCGTACCATCTCCCAAACGAATCACCCATTCGCTGCTCCAGCGCAGATGGTAGGTAACTTCTTTCAGTGATTTCTCTGCGATATCTGCTACCTGCCGGTCATTACTTTGCATCAATTCCTGGAAAAGAAAGTATTGGTAAGCACTGAAAAAAAATTGCCGCAAAACTGTCTGAGCCCAGTCGCCATTGGGTAATTCAACCAGTAAATTATTCTTGAATTCCGTTACATCCCTCAAATAAGCGAGGCTGTCTTCTGTTGTATTACCACCCATCATTTCTGCTGCATACTGGTAAAAATTTCTGGCCTGGCCAATCAGGTCCAATGAGATATTAGACAGGGCAATATCCTGCTCCAACACGGGCCCATGCCCGCACCATTCGCTGTTTCTGTGTCCCAGTATGAGCGCATTATCGGCGAGGTGCAGCAGGTAATTGATTGAATTTTTTGTGTTCATGGTACTTATTCATTTCCCTTATGGGTAAAGGGTTTACATATGTTTCACTTCATCCGGTAAATCATAAAAAGTAGGATGTCTGTAAGCTTTGTCGTTGGCGGGATCAAATAATTCCGCCGATTCTGTTGGAACGCTGGCATGTATGTGTGTGCTTTCCACTACCCAGATACTTATTCCTTCCGTTCTTCTGGTATAAACATCTCTTGCATTCTCAATGGCCATCTGTGCATCAACGGCATGCAGGCTTCCTGCGTGCTTATGGTCGAGGCCCTGCTTGCTTCTGATGAACACCTCCCATAGAGGCCATTCAGTACTTGTGTCCGCGTTATTGGAAAGATTGCTCATGGTAATTGTTTGATAATAATTTGTTGTTATGGTGGCAGATGCATTTGGCGCCGTGGATATACAGGTACATTTTTTAATGAAAGCCTTTTTTTCTTTTTTCTGCATAAGCAGTTGCAGCATCTCTTACCCACTGCCCATCTTCCCAGGCTTTTTTCCTGGTTTCCAGTCTCTCTTTGTTACAAGGGCCGTTTCCTTTGATGACTTCCCGGAATTCATCCCAGTTTATTTTGCCAAAATCATAGTGCCTGGTTGTTTCATTCCATTTCAAATCTTTGTCGGGAAGCTGCAGGTCTAAAACCTTTACCTGTTCTGCGCATACATCAATAAATTTCTGCCGCAGTTCATCATTGGTGAACCTTTTGATTTTCCATTGCATGCTGAGTGCATTATTCGGACTTTCATCGTCGGGGGGGCCAAACATCATGATGCTGGGCCACCACCACCGGTTAATCGCATCCTGTGCCATATTTTTTTGTGCTTCGGTACCCCTGCTTAAGGTGAGCAGTATTTCAAAGCCCTGGCGCTGATGAAAACTTTCTTCTTTACAAACCCTTACCATGGCCCTGGCATAGGGGCCAAAGCTTGTTCTGCACAAGGGAACCTGGTTCATGATGGCAGCACCATCTACCAGCCATCCGATGGCACCAATATCGGCCCAGGATAAAGTGGGATAATTGAATATGGAAGAATATTTGGCCTTACCCGAATGAAGCTGTTCATACATTTCATCGCGTGAAATGCCCAGGGTTTCCGCTGCAGAATAGAGGTATAAACCATGCCCTGCTTCATCCTGTACTTTTGCAAGCAGGATGGCTTTCCTTCTCAAACTAGGTGCACGTGTAATCCAGTTGCCTTCGGGCAACATGCCCACTATTTCGCTGTGCGCGTGCTGACTGATTTGCCTGATCAGGGTTTGCCGGTATTTTTCGGGCATCCAGTCTTTGGGCTCAATCCTGATTTCTTTGTTTATTTTATCCAGGAATACCTGTTCCGCTGCGATTTCCATGGGCTTTCTTTGCGGTCAAAAATAAGAAAAGAAACGGATGATGCTAACAAATGTTAGTGTTAAGATGGAAATAATTTTGAGGATTTGTTAGTATGGGTAGGGGAAATTGAAGACAGGCTTTGATTGGTTGATAATAAGCCGCAGATGCGCAGATTAATTACTGCAAAATAATCTGCGGGTCTGCGGCGAAATTATTTCTGCCAAAACCGCTTAATGCCAACAATCTCACACAACAAAAATATTCTCTGCAAATTTCTGGCTCACGCTGGAGATTACCCCATTTACCTTAATATGCAGCAGCGCATCGTATTCCTGTTTGGATACAATATGAATTTTATTGTTGATGCCTAAGCCAAGTTTTACCACATATTGCAGAAACAGGCTGGAATTGTCTTTTACGGCAACCATCTTACAGCTTGTACCTACTGCCACATCGGCCAGGGTTTTTTTGTAATGTACTTTCATTTCCCCTTTTTTGTTAGGGATGGGGTCGCCATGGGGGTCGAACTGGGGATATGCCAGAAATTTATCCAGCTTATCAACCAGTTTTTCTGAGTGAATATGCTCTAACTGCTCGGCTACTTCATGTACTTCGTCCCAGGAAAAATCCAGTTTTTCATACAGAAAAGTTTCCCAGAGCCGGTGCTTTCTCAAAACATCGATCGCATATTTTTTTCCGATGACCGTCAAAGTTATTTTACCGTATTTTTTATACTCAACCAATTCCTTCTCTTTCAGTTTTTTAAGCATATCGCTTACGGTAGCCGGTTTTACCGACAGGAGCGCCGCTAATTCATTGGTTCCGGCTTCCTCGGTACCATTCTCAAAACTGAGCTTCAGCAATGCTTTCAGGTAATTCTCTTCGGTATAAGACAAAATCATTGCGGTATGGGTTGGCATAATGCTGTAAAGATAGTAAATAGTTAAAACTTAATTTGTTAGGTTAGCCTAACTTTATTATTTTTACTTATATAACAAAATACAAAGAGAAATTGCTCAAACGAATACCCATCCTCCTCCTTGTTTTTGCTGCCAGTTTTTCCATGGCACAAAATGCTTCCATTTCGGGTAAAATCAGTGCCGGTGGCCGCCCCGTTGAGCTTGCCGGAATAATGGTAAACTCAACAAAAAATAGGGTTTTGTCAGACAGTTTGGGGCATTATGCAATCAGCAGCCTCAAAGCCGGTACCTATCAAATACAAGTTACCTGCATTGGTTTCTACCAGATGGAAAAATCAGTTACCGTTAAAACAGGGGAGAAGGCGGTACTTAATTTTGACCTTACTCATTTCGAAAGCAAACTCACGGAAGTAGTGATTACCGGTACATTGAAAGAAGTGAATCGACAGGAAAGTCCCGTACCGGTAGAGCTGTATGCACCTGCTTATTTTAAGAAAAACCCCACCCCAAGTATTTACGATGCTTTACAAAATGTAAATGGAGTAAGACCCCAGTTAAATTGCCAGGTTTGCAATACCGGGGATATCCATATCAATGGATTGGAAGGTCCATACACAATGATTTTAATTGACGGCATGCCAATCGTAAGCAGCTTGTCTACAGTATATGGTTTATCGGGTATTCCTAATTCCCTGGTCGAACGCATTGAAATAGTGAAAGGGCCCGCATCCTCTTTGTACGGAAGCGAAGCTGTTGGTGGGCTGATAAATATCATTACAAAAAAACCAATAACGGCCCCCCTGTTTTCGGCCGATATTTTTGCTACCAGCTGGCAAGAATACAATACGGATATAAGTTTTAAATTGAAGGCAGCACCCAAGGCGTCGGTACTAACAGGGTTTAATTATTTCAATTTTCAAAACCGGGTAGATAATAACAGGGATAATTTTACGGATATGACTTTGCAAAACAGGATCTCCATTTTTCAAAAATGGAATTTTGACCGCAAGGAAAACCGCATTTTCAGTGTTGCAGGCAGGTATATGTACGAAGACCGATGGGGCGGAGATATGCGCTGGAACAGGGATTTCAGGGGAGGCGACAGTATTTATGGAGAAAGCATTTATACCGGTAGATGGGAAATACTCGGTAACTACCAGCTGCCAACCAAAGAAAAATTAATGCTCTCTTTTTCCTACAACCGGCATAACCAGGACAGCAGGTATGGAACAACCGTATACCTTGCACAGCAAAATATTGCTTTTTCCCAGTTAAGCTGGGATACCAAAAAAGGGAGACATGATATGCTGGCAGGTGCCGCATTGCGCCATACTTTTTATGATGATAATACACCCGCTACAGCAGCAGCCGATACGTTGAACCCGCAAAACCGGCCACAAAAAACCTGGTTGCCGGGTGTATTTATTCAGGATGAGATTCTATTAACGGGCAAACACAAAGTTCTGCTGGGTTTCAGGTACGACTACCATTCTCTTCACGGCAATATTTTTACACCAAGATTCGCATATAAATGGACCATCAACAATGAAAATATTCTTCGGTTAAATGCCGGCACCGGCTTTCGGGTGGTAAACCTGTTTACCGAAGACCATGCAGCACTTACGGGAGCAAGAACAGTAGTAATAAAAAATGAATTGAAGCCGGAACAGTCGTACAATGTAAACCTCAACTACCTCAAAAAGATCTTTGTACAAAACGGCACTTTTATCGGCTTTGATGCCTCAGTATTTTACACTTATTTCAATAACAGGATCCTGGGTAATTATGAGCTGGACCCGAACAAGATCATTTATGATAACCTGAAAGGCTATGCGGAAAGCAAAGGGCTGAGTTTGAACATGGAAATGGTTTTTGTAAGCAGGGTAAAACTGATAGCCGGCGGCACTTTCATGGAAAATACCCTTACCGAGAACGGTAAAACGGAGCAACAGATTTTAACCGAAAAATTTACCGCTACCTGGGCCCTCTCGTATAAAATAAGAAAAATGAATCTGACCATCGACTATACGGGTAATCTGTATAGTCCCATGCGTTTACCCCTTTTAGGTGATAAGGACCCCCGGCGGGCCTATTCACCCTGGTGGAGTATTCAGAATATTCAATTTGTTTACAACGGTTTCAGCAAAATAGAGATATATGGAGGCGTGAAAAATTTATTGAACTGGACACCCAATAAGGGTAATCCCTTTATCATTGCAAGAACCAATGACCCCTTTGATAAAACTGTACAGTTTGGAAATAACGGACAGGTAATTGCCACACCCGATAATCCTTATGCTTTAAGTTTTGATACGGGTTATGTATATGGCCCCAATCAGGGTACAAGGCTGTTTATGGGGGTGAGGATAAATATCAGGTAGTAAAGTTGCAGCAGAATTGGAATGTCGCTGAAAAGCAGTGCCCCCAACCAACAAGAGAGACAACACAGAAAGGGGAAGCGATAAATTTGGCGAAGCATGAAAATGCCAGGACTCACAGAAATCGAAAAAATAGTATATTTAACCTGAATTTAAACTGAATGACACGACAAGCTATTATAGAGCGGACTTTGAAAGCTATTAACCAGCTTCCTGAGGATAAGGCGGAAGAAATTTCCGACTTTGCCGATTTTGTCATTGCACGTCACGAAGAAGGCAAATTAACTGAAGCTATTCAGCAATTGAGTGCCGAGAGTAAATCTTTCGATTTCCTTGAAACGGAAGAAGAACTTTATTCCATTGCAGATTTAAAAGAAGTCTACCATGGTTAAGGGAGATATTGTATTAATAACTTTCCCTTTCTCTGGTTTAAGTGGCACAAAACTCCGTCCTGCTGTAATATTAATCCATACAGTTGTGGACATAACCGTATGCTTTCTCACATCTCAGATACAATGGAAAGAACAGACTGATATGGTTATTAAACCTTCCTGATTAAATGGCTTGAGAAAACCATCTCTTTTGAAAATAAGTAAAATAGCTACACTTGATAAATCATTAGCTAAGGGCTTACTTGGAAAACTTAGTGAAAAGGAGTTGATAGAACTTAATGAAAATTTAAAAAACATTTTTCAGTTGTAAGGCCAATTCGGCGTTGTTACCATTGTTGTTTGTATGGCCAGCACCATGGACTCTGGTCATTAACGATTTTTAATATTTGTACCTTTCATACATGAAAAGATTAGTCTGTTTTCTGCTGTTCTTTGTTTTGTTAGCGCAAACCACGCCTGCTCAAAATACAAAACCCGCTTTCAGCAAAGAAATTGATACCTTTAAACTGGCCGACCGGCAGCAGATGCCTGCTGCCAATGCTATTTTACTTGCAGGCAGTTCTTCTTTTACCAAATGGACGGATGTACAGGAGTATTTTCCCGGATACCCCATACTTAACAGGGGTTTTGGCGGCTCCTCCCTGCCCGACCTGATCAGGTATGCCGGGGATATTATAATACCCTATCGGCCCAGACAGGTTATTGTGTATTGCGGGGAAAATGATATTGCCACCGATACTGTAACAGCAGCCATGGTGGAACAAAGGTTCAGGGAATTGTTTTTATTGATCCGTTCCCAGATGCCCGGAGTACCCATTGCTTTCATTTCTATCAAACCCAGCCCCAGCCGCTGGAAATACGAACCCATTATACTGGAAGCCAATCGCCTGATACAAATATTTCTGAAAAAACAAACGCATGCCCAATACATTGATATACATAATGCCATGCTGCAAACGAACGGAACTGTGAATGAATCTTTGTTTGTGCAGGATAAACTGCACATGAATGAAAAGGGGTATCAGATATGGCAAAAAATAATGACGCCAGTTTTGGTTAAATAGCGTACTTAGCTTTATTTTTATAGAAAAATGATAAAATTTGATCATATTGAAGTGCA
>JBDKLG010000006.1:0-7398 GCA_039795695.1 Bacteroidota bacterium | reverse complement strand
TAAGATGGCCAATGAATGTGTGAACTGGTAAGCAATGATTTTGATTAGGAACAACACCACACTCAAAACGGTGATCCATCGCTGTACACGGAAGTTTTGCCGGGCGGGTTCCATGGCAATTGGTTTATTGGTAAAAGATTATTTCAAAGGCCTTTTTTCCACCCCTTCGCTGGTAATAACCACCGGCTTAATCAGGCCTCTGTTGTCAAAATACATATGGTCAATGCAGGTTTCACGCGAGTTCCCGTTTGTTTCGCCCAAAGGCCTTCGATGGTAAACAATGTACCATTCATCCTCATCGGGTATTTTGATTACGGAATGATGGCCCGCACCGGTAGCAATAGCCGGGTTTTGCTGCAGAATTTTGCCGATTCTTTCAAACGGACCAAATGGTGAATCTGCCATCGCATAAGCGACACTGTAATCAGGGCCTGTCCATCCTCCCTCAGACCACATAAAATAATATTTTCCATTTCTGATGAACATAAAAGCGCCTTCTACATATCCTTTTGGTGTGATCTCTCTGAATAAACTTCCATCAGCAAATGGGACAAAACCCGTAAAATCCTCATTCAGCTTTCCAATATTGCAGTGTCGCCATCCGCCATAAATCAGGTAGTATTGCCCATCGGCATCTTTGAAAACAAACTGGTCAATCGGTTGTGCGCCATGATAAAACCTGTCTACCAATGGTTTGCCAAGATAATCTTTGAAAGGCCCTTCGGGATGCGCAGATACGGCAACACCGATACCTCCCTGCTCCCGGTCATTTTGAATATCATTGGCACCAAAAAATAGGTAGTAATTGCCTTTTTTTTCAATAACCGAGGGTGCCCAAATAGCACGTTTTGCCCATTTGATGCCTGTTGTATCCAGAATGCGGGCATGTTTGGTCCAGCTTACCAGATCCGGAGAAGAGAAAGCATCTAAAAACACCTGCTGGTCATAAGCTGCAGAAAAAGTAGGATAAATCCAGTATTTGTTGGCCAGTATGCTGCCTTCGGGGTCTGCATACCAGCCCGGAAATACGGGATTGTTTTTTTTGGGAACCACTGTATTTTTTTGGGCATGCAGGCATACCGTACTAAAAAAAAACAATGCAAGAATCAGTTTGGCAATTGACAAAATGAAAAATTTTCCGGTAATTTTTATTTCAATTCAAGGCATCATTTAAACAGCTCAATGGTATAAGTGATCTCGCAGTGTTTTGACAGCATGGCAGCAATTCCGCAATACTTATCCTTCGACAGGTCAACCGCTTTTTTTACCTTATCCATGTTTGCTGCATCGGCATCAATCCGGTAAACCATGTGCACAAATTTAAAAACCTTCGGGTGGTCCTCTGTTTGTTCTGCACTTGCTTCTATTTCAAATTTGCTGAAAGCTACTTTCATCTTTCTCAAAATATCCACCACATCCATACCGCTGCATGCGTTCAATGCCCCCAGTAAAATTTTTTTCGGGTTCATCCCACTCCCCAATCCACCCCCTTCAACCGTGGTGTCAATTCTTACGGTATGCCCACTGTCTGCTTCTGCATCAAAAGCCAGGCCCTCCACCCATTTGGTTGTTGTTTTCATAGTTTTTTTGTTTCAATAATTAAGCCGACTCATATCTTTTCTGTACAAACTCCCAGTTCACTACATTCCACCAGTTGGCAATATAGTCGGGTCTTTTGTTTTGGTATTGCAGGTAATACGCATGTTCCCAAACATCCAAACCCAGCAGTGGTGTGCCTTTCAGCTCACTAATGTCCATCAGTGGATTGTCCTGATTTGGGGTGGATCCAATCACCAGTTTTTTATCGGCGCTTAATACCAGCCATGCCCAGCCGCTGCCAAAACGGTTTTTACCGGCGTCGGTGAACTGGGTTTTAAAAGCATCGAAAGAACCAAACCCCTGCTCAATAGCCAGGGCAAGTTTTCCTGCTGGTTTGGTAGCGGTTCCGGGCTTCATGCACTGCCAGAAAAGTTCATGGTTATAATGACCGCCGCCATTGTTGCGCATTTTTCCTGAGTATTTGGAAATATTCCGCAACAGATCTTCCAGTTTGGCCGAATTGGTATCTACTTTTTCTGCAACAGCGGCATCGGCCAGATTTTTTGCATAGGTGGCAGCATGTTTAGAATAATGTATTTCCATTGTCATGGCGTCAATCACCGGCTCCAGTCCTTTGTAATCATAAGGAAGTGGTTGCTGGGTAAATGGGTTGCCGGCAACAAAGGGTGTTGCCTGCAGTAAAGAAGGAATCCCGGTAAGGCCAATGCCGGCGGCAATTCCGGTTGTTTTCAAAAACTTCCGGCGGCCTGTGTGTAGGTTAGACATAGTTATTTATTTAGGGTGTTTTTTTTCTGAACTTAAAATTAGCCAAAAAACTCCGCAACTGTTTGAAAGACCGGTAATAGAATTCCTGGTTAAATAACTGAGAATCGTTCATTGCCTTATAGGTAAGAAAAATGCCGATGGGGATGAGAACAAGCGTTGAGAGCCACATCCCGAAAAGGGGACTGGCCTGTTCAGATTTTACAAACTTTTCTCCAAATGTGTTAAAGAGGTGAAAGACCACAAAAAAAACAATGGCAAATACCAGTGGGGTACCCAATCCCCCTTTCCTGATAATGGATCCCAAAGGAGCGCCAATCAGGAAAAGAACCAGGCAGGCTGCCGAAAGCGTTAATTTTCTATGCCATTCAATTTCATGTAAACGAAGCGATTTGACTTTTTCCAGGTAGTCGGCGGCAATCACACTGATATTGCCTTTGATACTTTGAACCTGGCTGGTAGCCGCATCGGCCAGTCCCATTTTTAGCGAATCAGGAATCAGCTCATCAAAATTTTTCACTTTTTTTACTGTCTTGGGATCAATTTTAACCCAGGCCGTATCAAGAAAAATAGCGAAACGCAGATAGGGAGAAACTTCTTTGAATGTTTTTTTCTGGTAAAAACTATCCTTGTTGTGCAATGAATCAATCGCATTATTCAACTGCCGGATACTCAGCATTTTAGGGTCATAAAAAGCACTGTCACCCGATTTGCTCATCTGAAAACTCTTGAGGTCGAATACTTTCTTGTATTCCCGAAACCCCATCCTCGTAAACTCTGTATTGGTAGTAGCGCGCTGGCCCTTCTCTTCATATCTCCAGCCATTCTTTAAAACAAATTCCAGAAACTTCTTGTCCTTCGTAATTCGCATCACCCCTGTTTCTGCCATTAAAATATTATCCTGCAAGCCGAATTTTTTTTCAAAAATCACCACTTTGTGAATGATGCTGTCATTCTTTTCTTTTCTGCCAAGCTTAATCACATAGCCATCAATCTTATCATAAAAAATACCCTCCTTAATATCTATCGCAGGCTTGGAAACAATGATATCATATTTTAAGGCGGATAATTTTAACTGCGTATAGGGAATGATATTATTCGCAAACAGAAAAGCCAGCCCGCTGATGAAAATAGTAATGATTAAAAGAGGCCGCATGAATCTTAACAGCGGAATTCCCGCAGCTTTGATGGCAACCAGCTCAAAAGTTTCACCAAGGTTACCAAAAGTCATGATGGAAGAAAACAACAAAGCCAGGGGCAAAGCGGTAGGAACCCAGAACAGGGTTACCAGGCCAATCAGTTTTAATACGGTAAATAGGTCCAGCCCCTTTCCAACCAGGTCATCAATGTACAGCCAGAAGAACTGCATGGTTAACACGAATAAAGAAATGGCGAAAGCAGCAATAAAGGGACCGATAAAGGACCTGATGATGAGTATATCCAGTTTTTTTATCACTTCTTTACTGCTTAATATTGTTGGATGAGCCCTGCAAAAGTAATGCTTTCAGCAAAGGAACGGGATTTGGTAACCAGTACCGATTGGATTTTAACAAAGAATGAAGTGATTGGTAAAGTTTACCTGCTTTTTGGTGGTTTAAATGAAGCCTACCTGCAACTGGCAGCTTCTTTTCCGGCGCTGATTGCAGAAAAAAATTATTTTGCCTCACCTAAAATTGCCAAAGGAGAACAATACCGCCAACTGCCCTGGGTAATGCTCGACCAGCCACGTATGTTTTCAGCCGAAAATGTGCTGGCTGTCCGGAGTTTTTTCTGGTGGGGTAATTTTTGCAGTATTACACTGCACCTCTCGGGCACTTACCTTGAAAAATATGCAGGGGCACTAAAAAATTATTTTGCCGGTCAGCATTCAATCAATGAAAGTGGTTGGTATTACTGCATTTCAGCCAATGCATGGGAGCATCATTTTGACGCCGATAATTATGTGCCCCTAAGAGAAGAACATATCCTGGAACCGATGGGAAAACCATTCATTAAAATAGCCAAAAAAATCCCATTGCAGGAATGGGATCGGGTATCTTTATTTTTTATGGAAAATTACCAGCAGATTTTGCAGATGCTTGCTGCAGCACCCGATAAAACTATGCCCCACCTAAGCGATGAAACAAATCCTTGATCTGGTACTGCCATAACTGGCTCTGATCTTTGATTTCATTTTTTTCCGCAAAATCCTTGATCACCAGGATGGTTTGGTTGGATATTTCTGTTTTCTCAATACGGAATTCGAAATACTCGTTTTTTTCACTGTGATGCCAGTGAAAACGGATAAATTTATCCATCTCCTTGTCAACCACATCTGCTTTATCGGGCGTACCATTATTCCAGGTAAAACTGTACACATTTTCCCATTCATCCACTTTATCTGCAAACCATTCCTGCAATCCTGCGGGGCTGGCTAAAAACTCGTATAAAATCTGGGGCGAACATCTAACCGGAAATTCCAACGTAAATAGTTGCTTCTTACTCATTACAATCTCTTTAACCTACAATCTGTCGTAGTGCTGCAATAATATTAAATAATCCTTCGCTTCCAAATGTTTTTTTATCACCGATACTGATTTGGGTGCAGCAAAGAAGGGGTGTTGCGATAAAATATTCGCAAATATTTGATAATCAATTAGTTGGAAAAAATAAAAATTTTGATAAGATTTGAAATTTTCTTAAATTGCTTTACCAGTGGAAATGTGGCGTAGCGTAACATTCGATTAGTGTTAAAACAGGGTTCCCTTTACCAATACTAACCTATCATAAAACCTGCTTATTATGAGTATGCGCCAACTCAAAATAACCAAATCTATTACCAACAGGGAATCCCAGAGCTTAGAAAAATACCTGCAGGAAATAGGCAAGGTCGACCTCATTTCTCCGGAAGAAGAAGTGCAATTAGCATTAAAAATCAGGCAGGGCGACCAGTTTGCACTCGACAAATTAATCAAAGCCAATCTTCGTTTTGTTGTTTCGGTTGCCAAGCAATACCAGAACCAGGGTTTAACCCTTCCCGATTTGATCAATGAAGGCAACCTGGGATTGATCAAAGCCGCCCTTCGTTTTGATGAAACAAGGGGCTTCAAATTTATTTCCTATGCAGTATGGTGGATTCGCCAGAGTATTCTGCAATCCCTGGCCGAACAAAGCAGAATTGTACGATTGCCGCTCAACAAAGTAGGCCTTACAAACCGCATCAGCAAAGCATTTCAGCAGCTTGAACAGGAATTTGAAAGAGAACCCACAGCCCAGGAACTGGCCGATGTATTAGACATTGCATTGGAAGAAGTAACCGCCACCATGAGTGTGGGCTTCCGGCATGTAAGCATGGATACCCCTTTGTCGGAAGGAGAAGATGGTACCCTGCTCGACCTCATGGAAAACCCCAATGCCGAAAGAACCGATGAACAACTGGTTCACCATGAATCTCTGCGTATGGAAATTGAAAGAAGCCTGCGTACACTAACAGAAAGGCAAAAAGAAGTGGTTTGCTATTTCTTCGGCATCGGCGTAGACCATCCCTTAAGCCTGGAAGATATTGGCGAAAGATTTCATTTAACACGCGAAAGGGTGCGCCAGATCAAAGACAAAGCCATCAATAAACTACGCAGTACCAACCGTTGTAAACAACTCCGCTTCTATCTTGGTTAACCAGTCACCGGTTTACTTGGGATGGGGGCAGGATGATGCGATGCTGCTTCGGCCATCTCTCCAAAATCATGCGATCACCTGCTCAATCGGCAACAATCAGGTCTTCCGCCTTAGAAAAGGCATTTCTACTCGTTTTTGAAATATCACTTCAAATTAGCGATGGTCAAATTATATTTGCAGCCCAAAGCGTGCATAGGCCTTTGCGGGTATCTGTTTTTTTGAAGTGTTCCTAACCCGGGCCTTCAGGTAAAACATTTGTAAATAATAGCCTATGGGAATCAACAACCGGGGTGAATCTGCAAAAAATATCTTCAGTGAAACCTTACCTAAATCAAAAAAAACTGATCCATGTTTAATTCTCTGAGCGAAAAACTCGAATCGGCCTTTAAAAACCTCAAAGGCGAAGCAAGAATCAATGAGCTCAATATTGCCAATACGGTTAAAGATATCCGCCGCGCATTGATTGATGCGGATGTGAATTTTAAAATTGCCAAAGAGTTTACCGATAAGGTTAAGGACAAAGCCACGGGCGAAAAAGTGCTCAATGCAATCAGCCCCGGACAATTGATGGTAAAAATTGTGCAGGACGAATTAACCGAATTGATGGGTGGAACAGAAGCCGCCTTCAATGTTTCGGGTAATCCGGCCATTATTCTGGTGGCAGGTTTGCAGGGAAGTGGTAAAACAACTTTCACGGGTAAGCTGGCCAATTACCTGAAAACAAAAAAAGGCAAATCAGTTTTGCTGGTAGCGGCAGATATCTACCGCCCGGCAGCCATTGACCAGTTAACGGTTCTGGCAGAGCAGGTAGGTGTAGAAGTATACAGTGAGAGAGAAAACAAACAGGCTGTTGAGATTGCACGAAATGCGATTAAGCAAGCCAAATCAACCAATAAAAATGTAATCATCATCGATACCGCGGGCCGATTGGCCATTGATGAAGAGATGATGACGGAAGTGGCCAATATCAAAGCCGCTGTGAATCCCGCAGAAATATTGTTTGTGGTAGATGCGATGACGGGACAGGATGCAGTAAACACGGCCAAAGCATTCAATGACCGCCTGGATTTTAGCGGAGTTGTGTTAACCAAACTGGATGGCGATACCAGGGGCGGTGCGGCATTGTCGATCAAGTACACCGTAAACAAGCCCATCAAATTTGTGAGTAGTGGCGAGAAGATGGATACACTGGATGTATTCTATCCCGACCGCATGGCACAAAGGATTCTGGGCATGGGCGATATTACCAGCCTGGTTGAAAAAGCACAGGCACAATATGATGAAGCCGAAGCCAAAAAACTGGAGAAAAAAATCAGGAAAAATCAATTCGATTTTCAGGATTTTCTGGACCAGCTTCAGCAGATCAAAAAAATGGGCAACCTCAAAGACCTGATGGGCATGATACCCGGCGTAGGTAAAGCC
>JBDKLG010000005.1:0-5951 GCA_039795695.1 Bacteroidota bacterium | reverse complement strand
GCCCAGTTGCTCAATGAGCCCTGGGCCAGGTTAAAACTGAATAAACCACCCCTTTTCCAATTCCATCTGCTGGTATCGGCCTCCTTTTTAATGGTTCTGGAGGTTTCGGTTCTCAATTTATTGACAACCGGGTCCTGCGCAATAACTAGTTGATTGGCAAATAGATAGACTATCGTGAAAAGAATAACCCGATTCATGCAAAGCTTATTTGGGCGCAAATCTAACGGTTAAACACAATTTTAAGAAACCCTTGCTGACAAGTTGGCATTAAACGCTCCAATTTTAGTATTTTTGTAACTTAAATACGATTGAATGGAATTAGTGGAAATGATGGATAAATCCCATGATGAAGCGCGTCAGGGGCAAGCTTACCAGCCTTTTTTGAACGACCCGGTAGTATATAAGAAGCATTTTTATATTGAAAGTTATGGCTGCGCGATGAATTTTGCCGATAGTGAGGTGGTGGCTTCTATTTTACAGAAGGAAGGATATGGCGCAACACGCAATGAGGCGGAAGCAGACCTGGTTTTACTGAATACCTGCTCCATCCGCGAGAAGGCCGAACAAACCGTAAGGAAAAGGCTTACAGAATTCAAATCGCTTAAAAAGAAAAAACCGGGTATGCTTATTGGCATGCTGGGCTGTATGGCTGAGCGGCTGAAATCAAAACTATTGGAGGAAGAAAAACTGGTTGACCTGGTTGTTGGTCCCGATGCTTACCGCAGTTTACCTGCATTAATTGAAGAAGCAGAGACTGGCCAGAAAGCTGTCAATGTATTATTGAGCCGGGAGGAAACCTATGGGGATATTGCCCCTATCCGCTTAGATAGCAATGGGGTTTGCGCATTTGTATCCATCATGCGGGGATGTAATAATATGTGCAGTTTCTGCGTGGTGCCATTTACCAGGGGAAGAGAAAGAAGCCGTGATGCTTATTCAATACTGGAGGAAGTAAACCAGCTATTTCAGTCAGGTTACCGCGAAGTAACATTGCTGGGGCAGAATGTAGACAGTTATTATTGGGTGGATGAAGCAAAGGATGAAACGGTCAATTTTGCTCATTTATTGGAAAAAGTAGCCCTGGTCTCCCCACTCTTAAGGGTTCGTTTCAGCACTTCCCATCCCAAAGATATTACCGATGAAGTACTGTTTACCATTGCCAGATATGATAATATCTGCAACTATATTCACCTGCCTGTGCAAAGTGGCAGTAACAGGATACTTCAATTGATGAACAGAACCTATACCCGTGAATGGTATATCGGCCGCGTAAACAGGATACGTGAAATCATTCCCGGTTGCGGCTTAAGCACGGATATGATTACGGGATTCTGTACCGAAACAGCAGAAGACCACCAGGCATCTTATTCATTGATGGAATACTGTAAATACGACCTCGCTTATATGTATTATTACAGCGAAAGGCCGGGAACCCTGGCTGAAAAAAGATACGAAGACGATGTGCCTGAAAACGAAAAGAAAAGAAGACTGCAGGAAATTATTGCCTTGCACAGAATTCATTCACTGGAAAGCATGCAACGGGATGTAAACAAAACATTCAGGGTTTTAATTGAAGGCAATTCCCGAAAAAGTGATGCACACTGGCAGGGAAGAACCGATCACAACAAAGTGGTTATTTTCCCGAAAAGTGCCTACGCATTGAATAAAGCTGATTATACAGATGTTTTTATTCATTCCTGCACTGCAGGTACTTTATTGGGTGAAATAATGGCTACAAAAGCATAAAATAATGGATTTACAAAGTATTAAAAACAGGTTTGGCATTATTGGCAACTCCCCTGCCCTGAACCATGCATTGAATACAGCCGTACAGGTAGCGGCAACTGATTTGACCGTGCTGATTGTAGGAGAAAGCGGTGTTGGTAAAGAAGTGTTCTCGCAAATCATTCATACCCTTTCCGCCAGAAAACACAATCCCTTTATTGCAGTAAACTGCGGCGCCATTCCGGAAGGTACCATTGATTCAGAATTATTCGGGCATGAAAAAGGAGCGTTTACCGGTGCTGTAGACAGCCGGAAGGGCTATTTTGAGACCGTAAGCGGCGGCACTATTTTTATGGATGAAATTGGCGAAATGCCACTGGGTACACAGGCAAGGCTGCTGCGTGTATTGGAAACAGGGGAATTCATCCGGGTGGGGTCTTCTAAAGTGCAGAAAACAGATGTAAGGGTAATTGCTGCCACCAACCGGGAACTATTGGAATTTACACAGAAAGGCCGTTTCAGAGAAGACCTTTATTATCGTTTGAGTACGGTGCCCATCCGGGTTCCATCACTTCGCGACAGGAAAGAAGATATCCTGTTGTTGTTCAGAAAATTCGTGGTTGATTTTTCGGAGAAATATAAAACCACCGCCATACAACTGGATGAGGAAGCCAAAAACCTTTTGACCAATCATTCCTGGCAGGGCAATGTACGCGAACTGAAAAATATTGCAGAGCAGATCTCGGTACTCAGTGCCAATCCGGCCATCAGCGGCAATGAAATGAGGAAATTTTTACCCGATCATACCAATAACCGTTTACCGGTATTGGCAGGCCCCACGGGCGAATTTGCCAATGAAAGAGAAATACTCTACAAGCTTTTTTTCGATATGAAAAAAGATGTGACCGAGTTGAAAAAAATGTTCCTGGAAATAATGCAAAACCCTTCATTGGCGGGCACTGCAGCTAATTTTACCAAAGAATCACTTTTGAATGATTTCCATAATCACCACGAAGACAATGCTGTTCTGACTGCCCCTGCGGTAACTACTGCCGGCAATAATCATCCAAGCTATTTACCAACCGGCTCACAACCGGTAATCCTTCACGACAATGATATTCACCAGCACGAAGAGATTGAGGAATCACTGAATATCATGGATAAAGAGAAAGAACTGATTGTGAAAGCCCTGAAAAAGCACAAGGGCAAAAGAAAAGATGCTTCCCTTGATTTAGGCATCAGTGAAAGAACACTTTACAGAAAACTGAAGGAATACGATATTGATGAATGATTCACCCGATAAGCCGAAAGAAAAGACCCTATGATGTATCAATTGAAAAATATATATTCACTGATGAAGGCCTTGATAGCCTGCTTTGTTACTGTGGCATTGCTGAATGCATGCGGTGTGTATAAATTTAAAGATTCCATTATACCGGCAGAGGTAAAAACAGTAAAAGTAGGTGTTATTGAAAACAGGGCAAGGTATGTGAATCCGCAACTTACGCCGAGGTTTACAGAAGGCATCCGTCAGAAAATATTGCGCAGTACACGTTTAATAGGTACCCAGAATGATGATGCGCATTATATCATCAATGGCACCATCACTACTTATGACGCTACACAAACCGTTGGGGTTAGCGCACAGCAGGCAAGTACCAACCGGTTAACCGTAACCCTGCACATTGTGTTACAGAAAACACTGGAAAATAAGACAGAGGAATTTGATGTATCGAGAAGCTTTGACTATTCGGCCAATTTTTCGCTGCAACAGGCCGAGGCAAGCCTGCTGGATGAGGTAGTGAGATCACTTACCGACGATGTTTTTAACCATATTTTTTCGAACTGGTGATGAATACTTATTTTTAAGGATATGAATCTTACACAGGAAAAAGCATTTTTTCAGTTAACAGGTAAGCTCAGCCTCAAACAGGTAAGTTTAGACAGCCTGCTTGCCCTTACAAAACAGGCCCCCTATTTTGCAGCGGCACATTTTTTCCTGGCGGTGAAACAAAAACAGGAAAACCTGGCCACTGATTATGCCAAAACAATACAAAAAACCAATTTGTTTTTTTCCAGCCCTCTATGGCTGGATTATCTGTTAAACGAAGGGTACCATGATATCCAGCCTGTCAAAACAAGCTCATCGGCCTCACTGCTCCAGAAAATAGGCACAAGAAATGAAGAGGCAGGTGCAGCCGGCAGGATTCGGGAAGAAAGGGCTACAGAAGCAAGTGACGCAAAAATCGCAGATTTATTATCGGGCCAATTGGCAGAATTTAAGAAACCACTGGATCCGGCTGAGATACTGGATATTGATGCAGAAAAGCAAAGGCTGCATACCATCGATTATTTTGCCTCACAGGGCATTAAAATTGACCTTTCTGCCATTCCGCAGGACAAACTGACCAGGCATCTCTTAAAGTTTACCGACTGGCTAAAACAGATAAAATCGGCCAATATTAACCCGAAAGACCTGGGTACATCGCTGGAAATGGAGAAAGCAGTGGCTGAAACAGCGAATAATTCCAATCAAACCCGGGAAATCATTACAGAAACAATGGCTGCAGTATTGGCCAAACAGGGCCAGACAGAGAAAGCTGTTCAGCTCTATCTCAAATTAAGTTTCTTAAATCCTGAAAAATCCAGTTATTTTGCAGCCAAAATTGAACAATTAAAAGGAATATAGTATGATCATTTTGTTTTTGATTCTGATTGTGGTGGCTGCAATAGCACTTGGTTTTATTGTTTTGGTACAGAACCCCAAAGGCGGTGGTTTATCCGGCAATGTAGGCGGGTTTAGTAACCAGTTAATGGGCGTAAAACAAACGACAGATGTTTTGGAGAAAGGAACCTGGCTATTCTCAGGTATCATCGCATTGCTGGCAGTATTCTCTACCTTGTTTTTAAAAGGTGGATCCGGCACGTCTGTTGATAATTCCATCCTGCAGAAAGTAAATACAAGCAGTACGGCACCTGCAGCAACTGTACCTGCAAATACCGTTGTAGCAAAGCCTGATTCAGGTAAAAAATAATTTTCACTGTAATAATTTACTACCCTGTCTGCCATCAGACAGGGTTTTTTATTTAATTTGAATAATGAAAAGAATCCTACGCTGGTCATTCTGGGTATTGTTGCTATCGGCCATTTTCTTTTATTGGGTATTCGCTTCCACCACCACTTCATTCAAAGAAAGGTCCAGGTATTTAGTGATCGAGGACAAACAGAGCAAAAACAGTATTCTCGAAACCCTTCAGGCAAATAATATGCTGAGGTTTCCCTGGGCATTGTCCATTTTAGGCAGTACCATGGGCTTATGGGATAAAATAAAACCCGGCAAATATGAAATAAACAAAGGCGATAATATCCTTTCCATTGCCAGAATGCTGAAAAATGGCAGGCAGGCCGAAGTTAAATTGGTTATTAACCGCTTGAGATTAAAGGAGGATCTTGCAAAATTAATCGGGAAGAATATTTCCGTCGATTCTGCTTCGGTGATGCGGTTTTTGAACGCTCCCGACTCGCTGAAAGAATTTCAGGTAGACACCCAGCAGGTATTCACTTTAATCATTCCGGATACCTATGTTTTTTACTGGAATACACCGCTCAGAAAAATTTTCAGAAAATTAGCAGATAACAAAAACTTGTTCTGGAAAAATAAGGAAAGGGCCATAAAAGCCCACCGGCTGGGCCTTTCAGAGGAAGATGTTTATACACTTGCTTCAATCGTAGACGAAGAAACCAATTATGAAAGCGATAAATACAAAATTGCGAGTGTATACCTGAACCGGTTAAATGCTGGCATGCCCTTACAGGCCTGCCCAACCATTAAGTATGCCATGAAGGATTTTACCCTTACGCGTATTTATGAAAAATACCTGTTCAACCCCTCCCCTTATAATACCTATCGGAAAAAAGGATTGCCACCAGGCCCCATCTGTACCCCCTCTCCAAAAACAATCGATATTGTATTAGATGCACCTGCAACCCGGTATCTGTATTTTGTTGCCAAAAGTGATTTCAGCGGCTATCACCATTTTAGCAGTGATTTTTCAGAACACAGTCATTACGCCAGAGAATATCAAACAGCACTGGATGCTTATACAAAGCGTAAACAGGAAAAAAATCAGCAACCTTGACAAAATTTGAACGATATCTTTTAAGGATGCCCCTTATTTCATTTTTGATTCGCAAGAGTAAAAAATGGGTTATCCCCGGATTCAGG
>JBDKLG010000004.1:0-54637 GCA_039795695.1 Bacteroidota bacterium | reverse complement strand
ACTGAGAGAATACCCTTCCACACAGGGAAGTGTTTATTTCAGCAGCAAAACTTTTGATAAAAACCCGAATGGCTGGAACGACAGTTTACGCAACCATTATTACCACAATCCTGCCATCATTCCGCCCATGCCCTGGTTGAACAATGCCACGATAACCCAGCCTGCCATTGAAAAAATGGGCAATAACCTTTTTAAGGTCACCAATAAAAGCGAGGGAAAGATCAGGGCCTTTGGTGTGCTGACGCTTACGCAGAACACCGAAATAAAATTTGCACTTGCGCAGTTGGTTCAGCTGATCATCGCAGATAAGACCACCCTTATTGACCTGTCGAAAGTACCCGACACAAAAGACAGAAGGGTTTTTGTTGTAGCTGTTGACCAATACAATAATGTGAGCCAGTTAAAAGAGATAAAATAATCAGCGGACAAAATCTAAACCCTGAAATCAGGCACAATACGAGGAAGGTATCCTTAGTTCCCGTATACACTTAAAAACTTAATCCGCATGATTTTTAGCTGTTCCCAGCTATAATTGTTTTCGCTCAGTTCTTCCTGTGCAACCTGTAAAGAAGATGTTTGGCAGCTTTTAAAATAGTCAATGATTTCTTCCTGGTCATATTCATCCAGCCATTCATCAATGGCATAATCCAGGTTCAGTTTGGTGCCACTGGCGGCAATGGTTTCCATTTCTTCCAGCAATTCATCCAGTTTGAGTGCCTTGTTTTTGGCAATGGTTTCCAGAGGGATTTTTTTGTCTACATTCTGAATAATGTAAATCTTGTTATTGCCTTTATTGGCCACACTCTTCATGACAAAATCATCGGGTTTCTCAATTTCGTTCTCATCCACATATTTTGCAATCATTTCTACGAATGGTTTGCCGTATTTGATTGCTTTGCCCTTGCTTACGCCCTGGCATTTTTCCATTTCTTCCAAAGTAGTGGGATAAATGGTTGCCATATCCTGTAAGGAATTTTCCAGGAAAATAACAAAGGGGGGCAGGCTTTTCTTCTTGGCTTCTTTCTGCCGAAGATCTTTCAGCATGTCGAATAATTTCTCATCTGCAGCTGTCACAGCCTGGGCCGGGCCCTCTCCCTCATCTTCATCAAACTGGGCTTCTTCGTAAGTATTGTTCAATACAATTTTAAAAGAAGCAGGCTTTTTCAAAAACTTCTCGCCTTTTTCTGTCAGTTTCAGCAAACCATATTCTTCAATGTCTTTCTTGATCAGGTTTTCCAGCAATAGCTGTCGTATCAGGCTATTCCACAAATGCAGTTCCTTGTCATTGCCAATCGCAAATACGGGCAATGCATCGTGCCGGTAAATATTGATCTGCGGCGTTAGTTTACCCATTACTACATTTACCACATAATCGGCCGTAAACCTTTCATCCAGTGCTTTGATTACTTTCAATATTTTTACTGCTTCTTCTCTGGCTTCAATTTTTTCTTTGGGATGCAGGCAGTTATCACAGTTACCGCAATTGGGTTCGGCCCAGTTTTCTCCAAAATAATGCAGCAGTATTTTTCTTCTGCAAACGGCACTTTCTGCATAGGCAACCGTTTCATCAATGAGTTGTGCGCCTACTTCTCTTTCGCTCAGTGGCTTATCGCGCATCAGGTGTTCCAGTTTGGAAACATCTTTGTGGGAGTAATACAATACACACAATCCTTCCATACCATCTCTGCCTGCCCTGCCGGTTTCCTGGTAATAGTTTTCGATCGACTTAGGAATATTGAAATGTATCACAAACCTGATATCCGGTTTGTCGATACCCATTCCAAATGCAATGGTGGCAACAATTACCTGCACATCTTCGTTCAAAAACTGGTCCTGCCTTGCTGCCCTTAATTTCTGGTCGAGGCCTGCGTGGTAAGCAACTGCTTTGATCTGATTGGCCATCAATATCTCTGCAAGCTCTTCTGTTGTTTTTCTATTCAGCGTATAAATGATGCCGCTTTTCCCCTTATGTCCACTGATGAATTTGACAATACTTTTTATCGTTTGTTCTTTTTCAATCTTTGGCTGAATTTCATAATACAGGTTGGCCCTGTTAAAGGAAGAGAGGTAAATATTGGGGTCGCGTAATCCCAGGTTCTTAACAATATCACTTTTTACTTTCGGTGTAGCCGTTGCTGTTAATGCCACAACAGGGATTGTATCATTGATGATATCCATCATTTCTCTCAGTCTTCTGTATTCCGGCCTGAAATCATGCCCCCATTCTGAAATACAATGGGCTTCATCTACTGCAAAAAAAGAAATGGTGAGGTCGCTGAAAAAATCCAGGTTTTCCTGCTTGGTTAAAGTTTCCGGTGCAACATAGAGAAGTTTGGTTTTGCCGCTGGTGAGGTCATCTTTTACGGCTTTGATCTGACCCTTGTTGAGCGATGAGTTTAAAAAATGTGCCACTTCATCATTTTCGCTGTAGCCCCTTACAAGGTCCACCTGGTTCTTCATCAATGCAATCAATGGTGAAACAATGATGGCGCAACCGGGCATAATCATTGCAGGAAGCTGGTAGCACAAGCTTTTGCCTCCACCGGTGGGCATAATCACAAATGTGTCTTTGCCGTTGAGCAAACTGTTGATGGCCAGTTCCTGTGTGCCCTTAAACTCTCTGAATCCGAAATACTTATCTAATGCACCATATATATCATAGGAATGGGTAGCGGAGGAAACACCCTTGGAAGCGGCTTTTTTTGTGCCGGCCGCCGGTTTCTTAGCAGGTGCTTTTTTTGTTGTTGTTGCCATGAATCAAATTCTGTTTTTTTCCGCCCTGCGGAACACTTTATAATAATCAGCTATAATTTACTTCTTTTTAGGGGAAATATTCACTTAAAAATGTTGAACGGCTTGGTTTACAGCGAAACGGGGTCCGGTGGTATTATTCAGTAGGTATTTCCCTTTTTCAGCAGGTATTTTGTTAAAAAGGAGGGCAAAGTTACTGAAGAGGAGGGGCAATATGCAGAGTTTGCTGTTAAAGTTTACCTTTGCTTTACATGAATGAGTCAATTCTTCCTATTGCACTGGAAACCATAGAGTTAGAAGCTAAATCCGTAGCCGGACTGGCAGCTTATCTTAACGAATCCTTCGAAAAAATGATTCAGTTGATTCATGCTTCGAAGGGGAGGCTGGTAATTACCGGAATTGGTAAAAGCGGCATTGTGGCACAGAAAATTGTTTCCACGCTTAATTCTACCGGCACACCCGCGCTTTTCATGCATGCTGCAGATGCCATTCACGGTGATCTGGGCATGATCCAGCAATCGGACCTGGTAATGATCATCAGTAAAAGCGGCGAAAGCCCCGAAATCAAAGTGTTGGTTCCCCTTATCCGCAATTTCGGTAACAGTTTGCTGGCGATGGTGGGTAATATGGATAGTTACCTGGCTGCCAATGCAGAACTGGTACTCAATACTACCGTTAGCAAAGAAGCCTGCCCCAATAACCTGGCACCAACCAGCAGCACTACTGCCCAGATGGTTATGGGCGATGTGATGGCTATTTGTCTGATGAAACTGAATGGCTTTACCGGGCAGGATTTTGCCAAATACCATCCCGGAGGAAATCTGGGAAAGAGATTGTACCTCCGTGTAGAAGAGCTCTACCAAAAAAATGAAAAACCCGCAGTACTGGCCAATGCAACCCTGAAAGAAGTAATTGTAGAAATCACTGAAAAAAGGCTTGGTGTAACGGCTGTGGTAGATGAAGCGGGCAAACTTACGGGCATTATTACTGATGGCGACCTGCGAAGAATGCTGGAAAAGACAGATATGATCCGGTCTATTACAGCCAAAGACATTTTATCCGCCAACCCAAAAACCATTGCACCCGATTTACTGGCTGTTGAAGCTTTGGATTTGATGAGGGCGCATGATATCAGTCAATTGATAGTGGCCAACAAGCAGCAATACCTGGGTATCCTCCATATCCATGATTTAATAAGGGAGGGAATTGTATAAACCGGGCCGTATGCCAAACAGAATAGGAACTAATTCCTCAAAGGCAGGGATAACCCTGTAATTTTGCTTCGCAAATTGCCAATAACCAATGTAGAACCGATGAATAAGCATCATTATGTAGCAATTATGGCAGGTGGGATCGGAAGTCGTTTCTGGCCCAGCAGCCGTACCAGTTTTCCCAAACAATTTCTGGATATCCTGAATACCGGGAAATCCCTTATTCGCTGGACATTTGAACGCTATGCTGCCTTCATTCCCGTAGAGAATATTTACATTGTTACTTCTGCAGAATACTGCCATATTGTTGCCGAACAATTACCTGAATTGCCTGCTGAAAATATTCTTGCCGAGCCCAGCAGAAAAAATACTGCTCCCTGTGTGGCTTATATTTCTTTCAAACTTTTACAGAAAGACCCGGAAGCTTCGCTGATTGTAGCGCCGGCAGACCACATGATTCTGGACAATGATAATTTCAGAAAAATTACTGCCCAGGCACTTGAGTTTGTGAGTCATATCAAATCCCTGGTTACCCTGGGCATCAAGCCCACACATCCCAATACCGGCTATGGTTATATACAGCACGCGCCTATGTCGGTTGCCGATGGCATTTATCAGGTAAAAACTTTTACGGAAAAGCCAAACCTTGAGTTGGCAAAAACATTTTTAGCCAGCGGCGATTTTCTCTGGAATGCCGGGATATTTGTTTGGAAAGTGAAGAATGTGGTCAGGGCTTTTGAACTGTACCAACCCGAAATGTATGAGCTCTTCGATGGTGAAAAAGAAAATTTCAATACACCCAATGAACAGGATGCCATCAACCGCATCTATCCTTTGTGCACCAATGTTTCTATCGATATTGCCATCATGGAAAAAGCCGACAATGTTTTTGTGATTCCTTCTTCATTCGGATGGAGCGATTTGGGTACCTGGAACAGTGCTTATGATAACCTGGAGAAAGATTACCTGGGCAATGCTGTTGCCGGAGAAAATGTGGTGGTGATTGATGCCACCAAATGCATGGTTTCTGCACCCAATAACAAACTGCTTGTTTTACAGGGACTGGATGATTTCATCATTGTAGATACCAAAGATGTTTTGTTGATCTGCAAAAAAGAAAAGGAACAGGCCATCAAAGAATATGTAGCGGAAGTGAAGCGATACAAAGGAGATAAATTTTTGTAACAGCCAATTATACTAACGCTCAATCGTTTTTATCGGCTATTTTTTTCTTCTCGTTTATCTTCGAGCTGAATAATGACTACCTTTGAAAAAGCCTCAGGTACATGGTAAATATTTACGTTTTTACTCAGAGGAATTAACCGATTGCGCATGTTGCCAACCAGAACTGTCATTACCGGTACCGGAAGTTATCTGCCTCCGAATATCAAGACCAACCGTGATTTTGCTTTACAGGATTTTTATGGTGAAGACAACCAGCAGATTATTGCCGGTCCAAATGAGATCGTAGACAAATTCAGGGATATTACCGGTATTGAAGAAAGACGTTATGCCGATGAGGGAATGAACACTTCCGACATGGGCGCCATTGCTGCACGCAGGGCTATTGATGATGCAGGCATTGACCCGGAAACAATCGACCAGATTATTGTGGCGCATAATTTTGGCAATGTGCTGAAGCATACAATTCAAACGGATGTATTACCTGCTATTGCATCCAGGATCAAGCATTCACTGGGCATCCGCAATCCAAACTGTGTTGCTTATGATATCCTATTCGGATGCCCCGGATGGATACAGGGTGTAATTCAGGCCGATGCTTATATTAAATCGGGACTTGCCAAAAAATGCCTGGTGATTGGTGCGGAAACACTGAGCAGGGTAATTGATATTTACGACAGAGACAGTATGATATTCAGTGATGGTGCGGGTGCTACTGTTATTGAAGCCATGCCCGCAGCAGATCATGAGAGCGGAATACTGGCTACAGCTATGCAAAGCCATTGCGTTGACGAAGCCTATTATTTACATTTTGCCAAGTCGAATTTCCCCGGCTCAGACCCGGATATCCGTTACATGAAAATGAAGGGCCGGAAAGTGTATGAATACGCCATCAAAAATGTTCCTCTTGCCATGAAAGCCTGTTTGGACAAATGTGGCTTGCAGGTAACCGATGTAAAAAAATTCTTCCTGCACCAGGCCAATGAAAAAATGGATGAGGGTTTTATAAAAGTGCTGTACAAATTATACGGTATCAAAGAAGTGCCTGCCGGCATCATGCCCATGAGTATTCATAAATTTGGCAATAGCTCTGTTGCCACTATTCCTACGTTGTATGATCATGTAAAACACGGCAACCTATTGCCACACCGGATTGAGCAGGGAGATATTGTACTATTTGCATCCGTAGGTGCCGGTATGAATATCAATGCGTTTTGTTACAGGGTATAGCCGTTCTTTCGGAAACCGCTAATATCCCCTTACATTTTTCCCTTCCATATAATTTAAGAAAGCCTTGTTCACCACACGGTTACCACCCGGGGTTGGGTAATTACCGGTAAAGTACCAATCGCCTGTATTGGTGGGGCAGCTATCGTGCAGGTCTTCGATGGTTTGGTAAATCACTTCCACATTCAGGTCTATTTCAGCAGGTGTAATCAACTGGGCAATTTTTGCAGAAATTTCTTCTGTCGTAAATGGCTTATATACCTGACGTACTACGTTTTCTGTATGCAATTGATTGTTTCGCTGCAGTTCTTTTACCTTAAGGTGCAATTCGGTGAGCAGCTGTTCCATATTACGTTCCTTCAGTAATGCAATGGCGGCGCGAAATGCAATGAAATCGCCCAGTTTGCTCATGTCAATGCCGTAACAATCCGGGTAACGTATCTGCGGAGCAGAAGAAACCACCACAATTTTTTTTGGCTTCAGCCTTGCCAGCATCCTAACAATGCTTTCTTTTAAAGTTGTTCCCCTTACAATACTGTCGTCAATAACCACCAGGGTATCTTCGTTCCTGCGTACCGTGCCGTAAGTAATATCGTATACGTGCTGCACCATTTCATTTCTGTTCGCATCTTCCGTAATGAATGTGCGTAGCTTCACATCTTTGATGGCAATTTTTTCCTGGCGAATTTTACGGTTCACCATTTCTTCCAGTTTCTCAGCCGTAAATTCATTGCCCCAGCTTAGGATCCTTTCCACCTTGATTTTATTCAGGTATTCTTCCATGCCTTTTACCAAACCGTAAAAAGCTACTTCGGCTGTGTTGGGTATATAGGAAAAAATGGTGTTTTTTAAATCATGGTTGATCCGGTCTAAAACCGTATGGCTCAAATGATGCCCCAATGCGATTCTTTCGCGGTAAATTTTTTCATCACTGCCCCTGGAGAAATAAATCCGTTCGAAACTGCAGGCTCTCCGCTCTTTTGGCTCAAGTACCTGTTCAATTTTATAATTCCCTCCATCGTCCACTATCAGTGCCATACCGGGCATCAGTTCCAGCACTTCGTTTTCGCCTACATTGAACGTAGTTCGGATAGCTGCCCTTTCGCTGGCAGCCACAATTACTTCGTCGTTGATATAATAGTATGCCGGACGGATTCCATGTGCATCGCGCATAACAAAGCTGTATCCATTGCCAAGTAAAGCACCAATGGTATAACCGCCATCAAAAAGCGGGGTTGCTTTTTTGAGCACTTTGGCAATATCTGCTGTATTGGGATGAAGTTCATCTTCCTTGGCAAGAAAATGATGCAACACTTCCATCATGGCAGCCAGGTCACTTTGTTTTTGGAAATCGCCTGGACTCATATTAATGAGGTCAAACAGCTCATCCGTATTAACCAGGTTGAAATTGCCCGCCAGTGCCAGGTTTTTTCCGGGCATCAGGTCTCTTTTGATAAAAGGGTGGCAAAATTCCACATTGTTTTTCCCCTGTGTGCCATAACGCAAATGGCCCAGCAAAACTTCTCCTAAAAAAGGAAGGTGTCCCTTCATTAATCCGGGATGCTGTCTGATATCTGCCTGGTATTTTTCCAGCTCGGCTATTTCCTGGCCAATTTTGAAGAAAAGGTCGGCAATGGGTTGTTGCGCATTGCTGCGCATTCTGTGTAAAAAAGGGTTGCCGGGTTCTGTATTGAGCTTAACTGCAGCGATTCCTGCCCCATCCTGCCCGCGGTTATGCTGTTTCTCCATCAGGAGGTATAACTTATTGAGTCCGTAGGTAACCGCCCCATGTTTTTGCAGGTAATAGGAGAAGGGTTTTCGCAACCGGATGTAGGCCAGGCCACATTCGTGTTTTATTTCGTCGCTCATGATGGTAATTGAAAGAAAGTGGCGAAGGTACAACTCCGCCACATTTCCTCAAGTTAATTATATACTGCTGTTAATTCCGGGTGGACTGCTGTTGCCAGCCAGAGAAATTCGCGCAGGAAAACCGTTATATTTCTTTCAAAGGCTGGATCCAGCAGGTTTCCCTCCCTGTCAAACTTCTTATCGGCCAGGGGTGTTAACAGCATTTGCGGCGAAGCAATACCAAATAAGCCGGGTATGAGCAGCAATAATTGCTGGCTGGCCCTTATACCTCCCATTGCACCCGTTGAAGCCGTTACAATACCGAATGCTTTATGGCTCTGTTTGGGGAAATGGTCCAGCAGGTTCTGCAAAGCAGGCGAATAACTGCCATTAAATTCCGGTGTAACCAATATAAAAGCATCTGCTGCAAACATGCGATCAGCGAGCGGCTTAAATTCTTCCGGTGTATTATCCGCACTGCTGAACACTTCCTGTAACAAGGGCAGTTTCCAGTCCCGCACATCAATAATATTTACCCGGTGTTCAGTATTTGCGGAAAGATAGTTTTTCAGGTAGAGCGCAACACGAAAGCTCACACTTTCTTTTCTTGGGCTGCCTGTAATTATTTCAATATTCATTGTTCCTCCTTTGCTAATCTATGTGTAATAAAACCCGGGGATGACCCTCTCCCGGGTCAAAATTTATAACAGCGCTTTACCGGTTATTGTTTGATCATTTGTACATTCATGTGCAGTTTTACCTCATCACTTACTACAATACCACCTGCTTCGGTAACCGCTCCCCAACCAAGGCCAAAATCTTTTCTATTGATTTTACCGTTGATTTCAAAGCCCGATTTTACCTGTCCGTAGGGATCTGTCATGGTTCCGCCAAACTCAACCTTTAAATGAACGGGTTGGGTAATACCGCGGATGCTAAGGTTGCCGCCAAGTTCATACTCATCCCCTTTTTTTGAAAGGCCGGTAGATTGGAAACTGATTTTGGGAAACTTGTCTGCAGCAAAAAAATCATCGCTTTTCAGGTGACCGTCGCGTTGCTCACTATTGGTTGTTACGCTGTTCACATCTGCTTCGAATGAAATTTTTGCGTCGCTGAAATCAGCGGCTTCTGTTTCCATGGTTGCATCGAATTGGGTAAAACTTCCACTAACATTGGTAATCATCATGTGTTTTACTTTAAAAGTGATTTCACTGTGCGATGCATCGATTTTGTAGCTTGCCATTTTATTTGGTTTTTGAATTTGATGATTGGTAAATGCCAATCGTTTTTGAATATTTTTTATTGTCGCTGTTTATTTATTCTTCTATCAGCACGCCCATCTTACCCATCTGGTAATCCCTGAATGCTTCCATAAGTTCTGTTTGATTGTTCATTACAAAGGGTCCGTGTGAGGCAACGGGTTCGTTCAATGGTTCTCCTGTGCCAATGAAGAGTCTGGTATTTTCAAGGGCTTCCAGTTCAAAGCCCTCACCGTCATTGTTGAATACTGCTGCATAAAAAGCATCCAGTTCTCCCTGACCGGTTATGGCAACTTTCCCTTCCATTAAATAGATGAAGGCATTATGTGTTGCCGGAACGGAAAAAAAGAATTTCCCTCCTTGCTCAATGGTTGCCGTAAATGTGTTCACATCGGACAGTGTGTTGATGGGACCTTTCACCGTATTCAATTCGCCCGCTATGATATTCACTTTGGTTAGGCCATCTGCAGAAACCAGTTCAGGAGTATCTGCCGCATTCAATGGCTGGTAGGAGGGGATATCCATTTTATGTTTGGCCGGGGTATTCACCCATAACTGGATCAATTCCTGTTGCCCGCCATGCGCATGAATATCTGCCGGTGGCCTTTCACTGTGTATCATGCCCATCCCTGCATTCATCCATTGTGTGCCGCCCGCGTAAACAATATTGTTATTACCCCTGCTGTCGCGGTGATGAACACCACCTTTGAAAATAAAACTCACAGGAGAAAATCCACGGTGGGGGTGCGGACCAACACCTGCATGCTTTACATCAATATCTTTATCGATAGCCAGGCTGGCATGGTGCAATAATAAAAAAGGGTCTACCTGTTCCGCTTTCTGCGATGGAAAAGCCTGGCGAATGGGGAATCCACCCATATTCATCGGCTGTGCATATACAACTGTTTTGATACTACGACTCTTATTCATATTCTTTTTTTATATTGTCATAGGAACTTCAATGAACAAAACTTCGGCATCCGTTACAGCGGATATGTCAAGTACGGCTGTTTCGGTAATGCCCAGTCCATCTCTTTTTTCAAGCAGCTGGTCATTCACGGAAATACTGCCTTCCAGTACAAATACATATACGCCGCTATCTTTTTTGTGCAATGGATAGCTGATGGTAAAATCTTTGGAAAAATTTCCCAGTGAAAACCATGCATCCTGGTTAATCCATACTGCTTCCTCATTATCAGGAGCCACTACGGTAAGTATCCGGTTATGCCTGTTTTCGGGTAGGAATGATTGCTGCTGGTAGCGGGGTTCAATGTTCCTGTTTTTGGGCAATACCCATACCTGTAAAAACTTCACTTCCTTATCGCGGCTGGCGTTCATTTCACTATGTTCAATACCGCTGCCGGCGCTCATGATCTGAACATCGTGCTGGCGAATGATTTCGTTTCTGCCCGTACTGTCCTGGTGCTGTAAGTCGCCCGATAAGGGGATTGAAACAATTTCCATATTATCATGCGGGTGTTTGGAGAAGCCCATCCCTTTGGCTACTGTATCATCATTCAACACCCTCAATGCCCCAAAATGAACCCGCTCAGGATTGTAGTAACTGCCAAAACTGAAACTATGGTAACTGTTTAGCCAGCCAAAACCGGCATGTCCCCTTGTATTTGCTTTGTGTAAGACCGTTTTCATACAGTTTGTTTTAACATTTTACGTGTATATACATCTATTTAGCTAAAAAAATATTACTTTTCCTGCAGCCTGATTTTTTCCAATAGCTGGTTCAATTCGCGGGCGTCTTTTTCATTAACCAGTACCAGCTCGTCCATCAGCCTGTTCACCACCAAAGTACTCGCATCCAGGATAGTTATGCCACCCTGTGTAAGTGTGATCACTGTTTCACGTTTATCCAGGCTGGAACTGGCCCTTTTGACCATTTTTTTAATTTCCAGCCGGTCGATGATTCTGGGCACATTGCTGTTTTTTTCAATCATCCTGCAGGCGATATCCCTTACACACATTTGTTCGGGGTGTTTCCCTTTTAAAATGCGCAATACATTGTATTGCTCATGGGTTAGGCCAAACTCTTTCAATTCCTTGCTCATCATTGTTTTCAGCCACCAGGCCGTATACAAAATATTCAATCCTGCTTTCTGCACTTCGTTTTTGAATTTATTGCTTTGTATGGCTTGTTCTAACTTCACAACACAAATGTATGTACATACATTCAATTTGCAAAAAAAAGTTTTTTTTGCCTGAAAATGCGGTAAGGATGGGAAGGATTTGGCTAAAACCGGGGGGGGTCTGCGGGTATCGCAATCGCTGTTGTGCTGATTTTTCCTTCCCGGTTTACCATTTGTGCCGCCTGCATTGGCCTGGCTGGCAGTTCACCCCCCTGTATTGAAAAAAGATTCCGGAATCTGCCCGGAATCAGGCTGACAAAGGTTTTACAAGGAAGCCCCATTGAATCAAACGGGGCTTCTTTAGCATATTGACTACGATGAGGCTTAAGCTTATCACCAAGCAATAGTTGCCTGTTAAGGCAATCCATGTATCCGGGATTCAACCGGTTGTTGCCGGTTTACCAACCCAAGATATAGGCAAAAATCAGGGGTACTACAATCGTAGCATCGCTTTCTACAATAAATTTAGGTGTATGTATATCCAATTTGCCCCAGGTGATTTTTTCATTGGGAACTGCTCCGGAATAAGAGCCATAAGAGGTTGTTGAATCGCTTATCTGGCAAAAATAAGACCAGAAAGGAACATCATGCCATTCCAGGTCCTGGTACATCATCGGAACTACGCATATGGGAAAATCACCTGCAATACCTCCACCTATCTGAAAAAAGCCAACCCCCTTACCCCCACTGTTTTGCCTGTACCAGTCGGCCAGCCAAACCATGTACTCAATACCGCTTTTCATGGTAACGGCTTTCAGTTCATTCTTTATCACATAGGAAGCAAAAATATTGCCCATGGTACTGTCTTCCCATCCCGGTACAACAATGGGAATATTTTTTTTGGCTGCGGCCAGCATCCAGCTGTCTTTCGGATCAATTTCATAATACTGTTCCAGTACACCGCTCAGCAGCATTTTGTACATATACTCATGTGGGAAATATCTTTCTCCCTTTGCATCGGCATCTGCCCATATTTTATGTATGTGCTGTTGTAATCTTCTGAAAGCCTCTTCTTCGGGGATACAGGTATCTGTTACACGATTGTAATGGTTTTCCAGCAGGTCCCATTCTTCCTGTGGGCTCAGGTCGCGGTAATTGGGTACTCTTTTATAATGGCTATGGGCCACCAGGTTCATGATGTCTTCTTCCAGGTTGGCTCCTGTGCAACTAATGATGGCTACTTTATCCTGGCGAATCATTTCTGCCAGACTGATACCCAGTTCAGCCGTGCTCATGGCGCCTGCCAGGCTTACCAGCATTTTACCCCCTTCGAGCAAGTGGGTTTCATAGCCTTTGGCAGCATCTACCAATGCTGCTGCATTGAAATGCCGGTAATGGTGTTGTATGAATTGTGAAACGGGACCTTTAGGCATGGTACTTGATTTTGAGAGGCAAAAGTAATTTTTTTTGCATGGTTTGAGGGCAGATCCTGCGCTTATGAAATATTTATTTTTGCTTAGCTATTTCTTACCGATATTGTCCCTGTTCTGATTCCCCCAAACATGTCTTTTTTATTAAAAAACATCCAAATCGGCAAATGGACGATACCCTTACCGGTATTTTTATGGTTCATTCTCGCCGCAATTGCTGCCATTGCTGAAATAAGCAGGGGGCATGCCGCCATCAACAATTATGATATTTATGCAGGGGTATTTGAACATACGCTTAACAGGCGAAACCTCTACCTGCCCTATCCGGGTGAGTATGTTGACACCAACCATTATGGCCCTCTTTTCAGCATCCTGATTGCTCCCTTTGCCATTCTTCCTGATTACCTAGGCTGTTTTTTATGGTGTGTGGCCAATGCCTGGGTTTTGTTTTATGCCATCCGGCGGCTTCCCCTAAGCACGCGCCATCAAAACTATGTTCTGCTGATTGGACTGGTGGAAATGATGACAGCCATCCACAATGTGCAATTTAATCCCATGCTCACGGGCTGGATTATTTTAAGTTTTGTATTGGTGGAGGAAGAAAAGGATTTCTGGGCCGCTCTCTTTATTGTAGCAGGTTTTTATGTAAAGATCTATGGTATTGCAGGCATTGCTTTTTTCTGGTTTTCCAAACACAAACCAAGATTTGCCCTATCGATGATTTTCTGGGCCATTGTATTGTTCTGTCTGCCCATGCTCATTTCATCGCCTTCTTATATTTTTCAATCGTACAAAGACTGGTTTGATTCACTGGTAGAAAAAAATGCGCAGAATATTGATACGGGCGATGAAAACATGATGCAGGATATTTCTGTTATGGGTATGATCCGGAAAATTGGCAGGATCGTTCCCTTTAAAAACTACTGGGTTACCCTGCCTGCTGCTATTTTTTATGCACTGCCTTTTTTGCGCATCAGCCAGTATCAACAGGCTGCGTTCCGGATAAGCTATTTGTGTTTCGCCCTGATTGGCGTGGTCATTTTCAGCTCCTCGGCCGAGTCCTCTACTTTTATACTGGCAGTTGCGGGAGTGGGTATCTGGTATGTAATACAGGATGATTCGCATAAAAAATGGAACATTGCTTTGCTCAGTTTTGTAATTGTGCTTACAAGTTTTTCTGCAACAGACCTGTTTCCTCCTTACCTGCGGGAAAATATTATTCTGCCTTATTCCTTAAAAGCACTGCCCTGTTTTATCCTTTGGTGCATCATTGCCTGGCAGCTCTTATTCAAAAAATTCGGTATTACTGAATAAGCAGCCCTGACATTAGCTATATAAACAGGACCAACTAATGAAATATTTGTATTTTGGCAGCCTGAAAGAAGCGAAAGCCAATGAAAAAGCATATCTCCATTGTGATTCCTGTTTGCAATGAGGAGGCAAACATTCCCATCATCAGCAATGCTGTTCAAAAAGTATTGGAACTTATGCCTTATGCTTATTCTTTGATTTTTGTGGATGATGGCAGTACCGATCAAACCCTGGTACAGCTTAAAAAAACTGCCGCAGCTTTTCCAAATATTTTTTTCATCTCACTTGCCAGAAATTTCGGTCACCAGAATGCATTAAAAGCCGGACTGGATATGGCCGAGGGCGATTGTGTGGTTATGATGGACGGAGACATGCAGCACCCTCCCGATTTGATCCCTGAAATGGTTGGGCAATGGGAGGCAGGCTTTGATGTGGTTTATACCATCAGAAAAGACCACAAAGAAATGCCCATGATGAAGCGTAAAACATCCAATATGTTTTATAATCTCATCAATAACCTTTCTGATATTGATCTCGAGCCCGGTACGGCAGATTTCAGGCTGATGGATAAAAAAGTGGTGGCTGTTTTCAGAACCTTTCGTGAAACAGACCTGTTTATGAGGGGTTTGGTAAAATGGATGGGGTTCTCTCAGTTAGGCATTGAGTACGACCCTGCTCAAAGAACAGCCGGCAAATCGAAATATACCCTTAAAAAAATGATTCGCTTTGCCCTGCAGGGAATCACTTCTTTCAGTACCAGACCGCTTTACCTGGCCGCTTACCTTGGGTTCGTATTTTCACTTATGTCTTTACTATACATCCCTTATATCGGCTGGAGTTATTATTTTGGTCATACCATTTCCGGCTGGGCTTCGGTTATTGCCACTATTGCTTTTTTTGGCGGGCTGCAACTGATGATTTTGGGTATACTCGGCATATACCTTGGCAAACTTTTCATGCAAAGCAAACAGCGTCCGCATTATATTGTTAAAGAATCTAACCTGGTATGAAAAACAGGTTTGTATTATTGAGTTTCGACGTTGAAGAATTTGATATGCCACTGGAATATCAATTCGATATCAGCGTGGAAGCGCAAATGCGTATTGGCAAAGCAGGATTGGATGCTATTGAGCCCATCCTGTCTGACCCCTTCCTTTCCACAACACTTTTTACCACTGCCAATTTTGCACAGCAATACCCGGATAGTATCAGCCGCCTGTCGGTGCAGCATGAGATTGCTTCCCATACTTTTTACCATTCTTCCTTCGAAAACAGTGATCTTTTACAGTCCAGGTTAAAGCTGGAAGAAATATGCGGTAAAAAAATAACCGGTCTCAGAATGCCAAGAATGCGGAAAGTATCGGTTGAAGAACTTATTAAAGCGGGGTATACGTATGATTCTTCCATTAACCCTACCTGGTTACCCGGCAGGTACAATAACCTGCACCTGCCCAGAACATTGTATCGGGACCAGGGGTTATTGCGGATTCCTGCATCTGTTTCACCCCTATTGCGCTTTCCGCTTTTCTGGCTCAGTTTTAAAAACCTGCCCTATGCTGTTTTCAAGCGGCTGGCCAAACAAACATTATCCAAAGACGGGTATCTCTGTTTGTATTTTCATCCCTGGGAATTTACGGATATCAGCCAATATGGTTTACCTGCTTACACAAGCAAATTATGTGGAAAGCCCCTGCTGTCAAGACTTCAGCAATTATTGTTTGACTTAAGAAAGGAAGCTTATTTTATTTCCATGAATGAATATGCTTCACAAAAAAGCCCCCGCTGAGCAAGGGCTTTACCTATTACAACCAACACTTATATTTATTTGAATCCCCTGAAAACACTTACACTGCCATAAAGTGATACTTCCAGGATTTTTACAGAAGTCCCTTCTTTTAAAGAAACATAATAGTTTTTATCGCCTTCTCTCTCAAATTCAATGGCTTCGACTACCTGGTAGCGGGCATAATCTGTTTTAATTTTCTGCAATGCATTCAGGGGCAGTTTTTGGTAATCCATTTTTCGGCTCAATCCAATCAATTCGCCGTCGGTTGTAAAAAATGCTTCAACAGGCTGATCTGCATAGGTAAAACTTGCTTTGATAAAATCTTCCTGCAATTTCCATTGTACGTTCTGAGCGCCATAAAACCTGGCTTCAAAATTGGTTTTCACTTTTGCATTCAGGGTGTTTACATCCAGCGCAAATGCACTGCTTCCGGCCGCTACCACAATAAGGGCAGCCAATAATAATTTTTTCATGATTGTTTGTTTTAAGGTGATGGGATAATTTTTTTGTCATTTTGTATTGACTACCCAAACTTAAAACAGCTGTTTACCCTTTTTTAAATATTGTGACAGGAAAGGATTATTTTACTGCTCACTGGTATGAACGGTAAAAAAAAGCAGTTCTGAAAAACAGGCTTTCCTTATAAAGTCAATACAGTATTGAATTTGAACCTCATTCTTAAAAAAATCATAAAAGCCGTTATCAATGGGTTAATTTTGAAATACGGGTTTCTCCAACCTTAAAATTGTTGTTATGAAAAATTCTTTGGTAAGATTTGTTCTGATGCTGCTATTGGTCAGCACCCCCATTGTTTATACCGCATTTATCTACGCTTCATTGCCGGCAACCATTCCAACTCATTTTGATATTAACGGGAAACCTAACGGGTTTGGCAGCAAGGATACCATCTGGTTTATAACCGTTTTATTATCGGTTATTGCATTGGGGCTTTATTTGCTGATGACCAATCTTGCGAAAATTGATCCTAAAAAAACAGCCGGTCAAACACCGGAACTATACCAGCAACTGGCCATTGTTTTAGTGGGTTTTTTAACGGCTGTTAACCTGGTCATTGTTTATTCCACTCAGGGGGGGTCGATTCAGGTTACTAAGTTCCTCCTGCCTTTATTGGGATTGTTTTTTATGGCATTGGGCTTTTATATGCCCCGTGTAAAACCTAATTATTTTGTAGGTTTCCGTTTACCGTGGACATTGGAAAACGAAGAAAACTGGATGCTTACTCACCGCCTGGTTGGCAAACTATGGGTGCCGGGTGGCTTGTTTATTTTTCTTATGAGCTTGTTTTTACCCTCTCCTTATAATTTCATTCTGTTCCTGTTGACCACTCTTGTCATTACCATTATTCCGGTAATTTTTTCTTACCGTCATTTCAAAAAAAACCGGTCGGCCAACCAATGAATTACCTGGCACATGCATATCTTTCTTTTCATATTCCTGAGATACTGGCAGGTAATATGGTGAGCGATTTTGTGAAAGGAAAAAAGAAGTATGATTATCCTGTTTCGATTCAAAAAGGGATCCATTTACACAGGGCCATTGATGGTTTCACCGACCAGCATCCTGCTACCAAAAAAGCAAAAGAGTTTTTCAAACCTGCCGTAGGGCCTTATGCCGGTGCATTTATTGATGTGGTCTATGATCATTTTCTGGCCCTGGATAAGGAGGAATTCCCTGCTGATCAATTGGACTTGTTTACAAAGGAAGCCTATGGCCAACTGGATGCGCTGCAATCCTTTTTCCCCGAGAAATTTGCCGCCATGTTTCCTTATATGAAAAGCCAGAACTGGCTATTTAATTACCGTTACAAAGAGGGGATTGAAAAAAGTTTTGGCGGATTGGTAAGGAGGGCGCAGTATTTAACAGATGCCCAGCCCGCTTACCGGATCTTTCTAAGCGAATATGATGCACTGTCAAGCCATTATGTCTCTTTTTTCCCCGAGGTAAAAGCCTTCGCTTCCTCACAATTAGCCCTTTTACTAAACCAATAGCTACTATCTTTGGTGAAAGCATTTTCATGAAGCTGTTTTTTACCTTATTAAGTTTTTTCTGTGTTGGCTTAAGCCAGGCTCAACAGAAACCTACCGACCTGGACAAATCGCCAATGGACATGAGTTATTGGCCCAATAATTACCCGCTGCTAAAAATGTCGGGCAAAGTAAAAAGTATGCCCATTGCAAGGGTTATTTATGGCAGGCCCTTAAAAAACGGCAGAAATATTTTTGGCGGAATACTCAAATACAATGAATTATGGCGGCTCGGGGCCAATGAAACAACAGAGATTGAATTCTTTACCAATGTAGTCATCAGTGGAAAAACAGTGCCCAAAGGCAGGTATAGTTTGTATTGCATTCCCACAGAAACCAAATGGACCATTATTATCAACAAAGACAATTATAGCTGGGGTGCTTATACTTATGACAGTAAGAAAGATGTATTGAGAACAGATATCGACATCGATAAAAGCAGCGAAACAACTGAAGCTTTTACCCTCTATTTTGATGAAAATAAATCAGGGGCAGTGCTCCAGTTTTTCTGGGACGATATAAAAGGAAGCCTGCCAATGATGTTACCTGCTCCAAAAAAATAATTTCTGTGAACCTTATTGAAAATTTCCTATGAAAAAATATTATTTACAGGCGGTTTTTTTATCGATTTTTTCCTTGTTTGTTTTTCAGTCATGCAAAGAACCCGGCAAAAAGGAACCCGCTAGAATACCCGGTGCTGCCTGGTGGAAAGAAGCCATTGTTTACCAGATATACCCAAGAAGTTTCAAAGATAGTGACGGTGATGGTGTTGGAGATCTGAAAGGAATCATTTCCAAACTGGATTATATCAAAAGCCTTGGTATCAATGCCGTTTGGTTAAACCCAATTTACAGCTCCCCCAATGACGACAATGGTTATGATGTGAGCGACTACCGCAATATCATGAAGGATTTTGGCAATATGTCCGATTTTGATGAACTGCTGAAGGGACTTCATGAACGCGGAATAAAACTGGTGATGGACCTGGTAGTAAACCATAGCAGTGATGAACATGAATGGTTTAAGCAGAGCAGAAGTTCCAGAAAAAGTCCTTACCGTAATTATTACCATTGGTGGGATGCAGAAAGAGGCCGGCCTGCGCCACGTTACAGCTTATTCGACATCAATCATGATGCCTGGAAATACGATTCCCTGACCAATGCCTATTACCTGCATTATTTTTCAAAAAAGCAACCCGATTTAAACTGGGAGGAACCCAAATTAAGGCAGGAAGTTTATGAGATCATGAAATTCTGGGCCGGGAAGGGTATTGATGGTTTTAGGCTGGATGCTTTCCAGTTTGCTGCCAAAGACACCAGTTTTCCGGTATGGCCTGCAGGCTATGAAAAGAATTTTATCAAATATTATGCAATGGGGCCCAATCTCCATCATTACCTCAATGAAATGAACAGGGAAGTGCTGAGCAAATACGATGTAATGAGTGTTGCCGAAGGTGCCGGTAATTCATTTGAAGATGCCCATCAGCTTGTAGATGAAGACAGAAAGGAACTGGGAATGGCATATGCTTTTGAAGGAGTGGATATTGCCAAAGCAGCAGGTTATAGTTTGCTGCATTTTAAAGAGGTATTCAGTAAATGGGACAGTGTATTTGCGCAAAAAGGATGGCTATCCATATTTCTGGCCAATCACGACCAGGCAAGAATGGTAAGCAGGTTTGGTAATGATGAGCCGGCATTCAGGGAATTATCATCCAAAATGCTGAGTACTTTTATTATGACCATGCGGGGAACACCTTATTATTATAATGGGGATGAGTTGGGAATGACCAATGCAGGTTTTACCGATATCAAGGATTATAAAGACATGCCTACCTTAAATGAGTACCGGCACCAACTGAATATCAAAGGGGATATTCCGGCATTTATGAAAAAAATCCGTTTCGAATGCAGGGATAACGGAAGAACCCCTTTTCAATGGGACAGCACTGCCAATGCAGGTTTTACAACAGGCATACCCTGGTTAAAAACAAACAGCAACTATGGTTTCATCAATGCTGCCGCTCAGGAAAAGGACAAGTACTCTGTGTTGAACTATTTCAGAAGCCTGACTAAACTCAGAAAAGAAAACCCAACCCTTGTATATGGCAAATACAGTTTACTCAACAAAGACAATCCGGATGTATATGCTTATACAAGGGAATTGAACGGCAGAAAAATATTGGTACTGCTCAACTTTAGAAGCAAAGAGGCTGTTGCAAATACCGGCATTGATTTAAAAAACAAAAAAATCCTCTTAGGAAACTATCCTGTTTCATCGGCTGATGGAAAACTGAAACCATACGAAGCGGTGATTTACGAATTATAAAATTGATTAATTGTATAAACACACACACATGAAACTCGCTACCAGATACATACATGCCGGAACAGAACCTGATCCTTCTACCGGTGCCATTATGACGCCGATCTATCAAACATCTACCTATGTGCAGGAAGCTCCCGGTCTTAACAAGGGATTTGAATATGCCCGCAGCCAAAACCCAACAAGGAAGGCGCTGGAAGAAGCCTATGCACAAATTGAAAATGGAAAATATGGCCTTGCTTTCGGAAGTGGTGTTGCTGCAACAGATGCCGTAATAAAACTATTATCTCCGGGCGATGAAGTCATCTGTGCCAATGATATGTATGGAGGCACTTATCGCCTCTTTACTAAAATATTTGCGAAATACGGTATCCAGTTTACCTATGTAGACACAACCGATGCGGGCAATATCAAAAAAGCATTAACACCAAATACAAAACTTATCTGGATTGAAACACCCACCAATCCATTGATGAACATTACTGATATTGCTGCTGTAGCATCGATAGCAAAAAACGCGAAAGCCATTTTATGTGTTGACAATACTTTTGCTTCTCCTTACTTACAGAACCCGCTTGATTTGGGGGCAGATATTGTGATGCATTCTGCTACCAAATACCTCGGCGGGCATAGTGATGTGATACAGGGTTGTTTGATGATGAATGATGAAAGCCTTCGTGAACAATTGTATTTTATCCAAAAGAGTTGTGGGGCTGTACCCGGGCCCATGGATTGCTTTCTGGTATTAAGGGGAATTAAAACATTACATGTACGCATGCAGCGGCATTGTGAGAATGGAGAAAAAATTGCACATTTCCTGCGCAAGCACCCGAAAGTGGAAAAGGTTTACTGGTGCGGGTTTGAAGACCACCACAACCATGCCATCGCAAAAAAACAAATGCGCGGGTTTGGCGGAATGATGAGCTTTACTTTGAAAGACGACAGCGTTGAAAACGCCAGAAGGGTATTGTCCTCCACCCGGGTATTTGCCTTGGCTGAAAGTTTGGGGGGTGTTGAATCCCTGATCAATCACCCTGCATCTATGACACATGCTTCCATACCCAGAGAAGAAAGAATTAAAAACGGATTGACCGATGGCCTGATTCGTTTGAGTGTGGGAATTGAGGATGTGGATGACCTGCTGGATGATTTGAACAAGGCAATCGGGTAATTATTTTACTTAAGTGCAAATAGCCCGACATATTAAACTGAAAGAGTTTTTTGATGATGAAGTAATCCGGTACAACAAGGTTTCCTTTATCAAAGACGACCCTGTTTCTATCCCGCATCTGTTTACCAAACAGGCTGATATTGAAATTGCCGGATTGTTTGCGGCAGTATTTGCCTGGGGCAACAGAACCACCATCATCAACAAGTCAAAAGAGCTTTTACAATTGATGGGGATGGCACCCCATGATTTTTGTATGCATCATTCTTCAAAGGACTTGAAAAAACTGGAGACTTTTAAACACCGTACTTTCAATACAACCGACCTTTTTTATTTTATCGAATTTTTCCGATACCATTATTCAAGGGAAAAAAGCCTGGAAAAAGCATTTATCCCTGCAAATGGGTTTACAGATGAATTAACAGGTAAAGTGGAACAGGCGCTAACTGCTTTTCACCATCATTTTTTCTCTCTCGAACATATTCCCAACAGAACCAGAAAGCATATTGCTACTCCCCACAAAGGATCTACCTGTAAAAGACTGAATATGTTTTTACGCTGGATGGTGCGGAAAGATAAGCAGGGCGTGGATTTCGGCATCTGGAAAAAAATCAGTCCCGCCGACCTCATTTGCCCCATCGATGTTCATGTGGCCCGTGTGGCCAAGAAATTCGGGCTATTGCAACGGAAACAGATCGACTGGCAGGCAGCCGTAGAACTAACCGAATACCTGAAAACACTGGATCCGAAAGATCCGGTGAAATACGATTTTGCATTGTTCGGTTTGGGGGTGACAGAAAAATATTGACCCGATATTCATGGTTTCTGTACAATGTATCTTACCAAAGTGCAGGGCTTATAAAAATACTTTTCGTTTTTCTGTAAAAATTATGCGACAAGGCTCTTGTCCTTATTTATTTTTCATGCTATCAGTGATTTCCTACCTTTAATACATGTTTGAGGAACAGCCCCTTTTAAAACTGGAAGAATTGTCGTTTGAACAGATGGCCGCTTTCATTAACCAATTAATTGAAAGCGATTTTTCGCGGCTGGTACAAATCCTCTATCGGTTAGATGTGAGCGAGACCAAATTGAAATCTGTGCTGCTGGAACACCCTACAGGAGATGCCGGCAACCTGATTGCGCAATTGATTCTGGAAAGAATTGCCAGCCGGGAAAAGACCAGGCAACTCTTTAAACAGGAGGGAGAGATTTCTGAAGAGGAAAAATGGTAATTAGCGCAGCAGCTCATCAATGCGCCTGAATTGATAGCCTTCTTTTTTCAGGTAAACCATCAACTCGTCCAGCCGGTTGTACAATTTATCTTTTCTTCTTGGATCAGTGCCTGCATGAACGAGCAGAATAGCCCCATTCAATCCATGTGCATCAGTTTCATTGAATTTTTTAATGGCTGCGAGAATGGTCTCGCTGTTTTTATACGATGCCCCCATTTCAGGATAGGTATAATCGGCATTGCTGGTAGTTCCGGGAGTAAAACTGAATGGTTTGATACCCGAGTGCCTGATCCATCCGGCTATTTCTTCATTCCACCACTCATAAGGCGGAATAAAATATGCACTGAAATTGCTCCTGTCAGGAAGAACCTTTTCCATGGCTTTCACATTAAAGGTATAATCGTTAATCAGCGAGTCGGCACTTACCAGACTGCTGTCTCTTTTGTTCCAGTCGCAATATAAAATGTGTTTATCTGAATGTACTCCCAGCAGATTTTTTTGCGCATGTAATTGCAGTATGCCCTGCTTAAATGCCCTGTTTCGGTAAAAATTTCCGGTAAAAAAGAATGAAGCTTTTGCCTTATGCTTTGCAAGTGTTTCTGCAATAGTTGTTAAACCTTCTCCATATTCATCGCCCGTAAAAACAATTGCCAGTTCTTTTTTGTTTTGATCACCCCGCACCATTGCGCCATGCGACAGGTCATACAATGGCTTAAGCGACTGTTTTTTTGCTTCTGCTTCTTTTGATGCAAGCAGGTAAATCAACGAGGCAGTTCCGTCCATTGTGGGTTCATTGGTGCTATAGTCGCCATAGTCATCATGGTACACAGCCAGATCGCTTTGAAACGGACTATATTCATCAGGATGCATCAACTGAATGCCAATTAAATTTTTATAGATAGATGTATACACAGGACCATCGATCAATCCCCCGTCTATCGGATAGTTTTTTATATGCGTGAATGCAGAATGCGGGTCAACGGGTGTATCGCCATTTGCCGGCAAACCATATACCATACTGGTTCCCCATGGATTACAGCCAAATAGCCAATCGAAATTGGCCTGTTCCAAAAAAGCAAGCTCATTCATACCTGAGATAGTATGCTCAGCTGTTTGCCCATACCAGCCACAGGCAATTGCCAGAGAAGCGGTAAGGTTATTACTGCACCAAATAAAAGGAACCCCGCGGTTAAACGCATTCTTGCCGGCCTTGGTTAATACTTTGTTCAACGAAGCTTTAGACAGAGCTGCTAATTCAGCATTATATGCTTTCGATCCACTGGACATTTCCATGGTATGGATACCCAGGTTATTGAATGGATAATACTGGTAGTGATGGGCAGTGTCTTTGCCCATCCATTTGTCTACGGAGTCTTTGGAGAGGTATTGGTAAAAATCTTTTTGATACGCTTTCCTGCCTGTTAACCTGTACAATTCTGCGGCCGCTAATTCCATATCATCTGCCCAATCGCCTTCTGCATAAATATAGGGAGAGCGTACTGAAGCTGTTTGTGCAACACCCGGTTTTGCTGCACCAAAGCGATAGGCACTAATGGCTTTCTGTTGCAGTAGCCGGGAAAAGGAGCTGTCTTTTTTCTTGTATACAGATGCACCCAGTGCAAAAGCTCCGGAAAATTTGCCTGCGGTAGAAGCCGCGCCTGTTGTGGCATTCAGGAATTTACCCCGCTGCTGCGGCTTACCTGAAACAAAATAAACGGGGCGTTCAAATCCTTTTCCATAATAAGGATCTTCTTTGGGTATGCGCATAGACATATGGTCCCTATCGTCGCCCAACTGATTAAATAGCCAGTCGGGCCGGGGATGCATTTTCAGTAACCAGTCCAATCCCCATTTTGCTTCATCCAATACATCTGCGATCCCGTTTTTTCCATCAAGCCCGTTCGCCTGCTGCGCATCACCAAAAACTTCCGGAAAATCTCGGTAGGCAGCCAATAAATGATAAGCGGCATTGGCCGAAGTAGCACTGTATTGCAGGTAATCACTTGCATCATGCCATCCTCCGGTTACATCAATATGGGTACTATCGGGCATGGGGCCATATAGGGTATAGCCGTCATGGGTATGACAACTGTCTTTTAAAAAGGGATTAAAACCACTCCGCTGCTGTCGCATATACCTCAGACAAAAGTCGGCTGCCCCTTTGTATACTTCAAATCCAATGGGGAAAGCAGGAGAACGTGTATCACCCGCTTTCAAATAATACCTGCCGGCGCCATGAAACTCGGAGAAATTAAGTCGGTAGGTTGCTGCGAAAGGCCCATAAGCACCAAAGGCTTTGCCTGCGGAATGTGTAAAAACCACCCGGTCATTCCTGGCATCCACCAATTGAAATACAAGGATGCTATCCTTTTTTTTGGATGCCCATACGGCCAGTTTTATACCTGCAGGTGTATAGCCCAATTGGTTAATCCTTATCCAGGCAGCATCCTGTGCCACTGCGTTTTCCATAAAAAGCAGGACCACAACAAACAGGTATCCCATTGTTTTTTTCATAGCCAAAAGATTACATTATTAAAGATAGTTGATCCTGCTTAGCCTCCTGTTTTTAAGCTATTTTCGCAACCTAATACACTTGAACAATGAAACTGGTTTCTTATTTAGTAGACGGGCATGACCAGCTGGCTTTTCTGGTTGACGATTTATTGTATGATTGCGACCTGCTGCATCCCAACCTGCCCAATAGTATGAATATGTTTTTACATTACTGGGATGATATGTATCCTATTGCAAAACAGGTAGATGCGGCCATCAAAAGCGGCAAGATCAGTAATGAACAGGGCCTGCCCATGGCAGATGCTTCTATCCTGGCCCCGGTACCCTTTCCGGCTTCCTGCAGAGATGGTTATGCATTCAGGCAGCATGTGGCTGCTGCAAGAAGAAACAGGAATGTAGCGATGATTCCCGAGTTTGACCAGTACCCTATTTTTTATTTTACCAATCACCACAGCATACAGGGCCCCGGAGAAATTAAATGCATGCCCGACCATTTTGAAAAACTGGATTTTGAACTGGAAATTGCCATGGTAGTTTGTAAGCAGGGTAGAAATATTGCTGCTGAAGAAGCCGATAATTATATTGGCGGATTGATGATCATGAACGACATGAGTGCCCGTACACTTCAAATGGAAGAAATGTTGTTAAACCTGGGCCCCGCCAAAGGAAAAGATTTTGCTACAGTAATAGGCCCCTGCCTGGTTACATTGGATGAACTGGAAGCCTATGAAGTACCCTGTAAACCGGGCCATACCGGTAAAAGCTGGAACCTTGCTATGAAATGCCGCGTTAACGGGGTAGAATTAAGTAATGGTAATGTAAATGAAATGGACTGGACATTTGCTGAAATTCTGGAGCGCTGCGCCTATGGAGCCGATATACACCCCGGTGATGTAATAGGCAGTGGCACCGTTGGTACCGGTTGCCTATTAGAACTCAACGGCACCGGAAAACTGAATAACCCTGATTACAAAGAACAATGGTTACAAGAGGGGGATATGGTGGAGATGGAGATAGAAGGATTGGGTAACTTAACTAATACTATTGTAAAAGAGGAAAGTCTATTTTCTATATTAAAGCGAAAAAAATAGTGTTTTCAGTTATGTAATACGTAGTTATACTATGGGTTTTACATGTATTTGGGGGATTGAATTAACGAATTAACGGATTAGTGGGTTTCGGAAAAACATGTCAATGCCTAAGTACATTTCATTTACTCAAATTCCTCTTTGGAAAGAAACTGTTGACTTTGCCGCAGAAGTCTATGTTTTTTGTGAGAAAGGAAAGTTGAAAACAGATTTCAGGATGAAAGATCAGCTCAGGGCAGCAGCATCTTCGATATCAAACAATATTGCCGAGGGCTTTGAATATGGAAATAACAAAATTTTTATTCGGTTTCTCCTGTATTCCAAGGGATCTGCTGGCGAAGTGTTTAATCAGTTCACGATATTAAAAAAGGCAAACATGATAGATGGTGAATCTTATGAGTACTTTAGCAAAAAATCTTTACAAATAAGCAAACAAATAGGTGGTTTTATCAAATACTTAAAACAAGACTATAACCAACCTTCAATCCGTTAATCCGCTAATCCGTTAATTAATTATGCTCCTGAATTTCAGTGATTTATCAATAATGGAGAAACAGCACTGGCTGCAACATGCCATTGCTCCCAGACCAATCTGTTTTGCCAGTACCATTGACAAAGACGGCAATGTTAACCTAAGCCCGTTTAGTTTTTTTAATTTGTTCTCTACCAACCCGCCGGTTGTCATTTTTTCTCCTTCCAGAAGGGTTCGCGACAATACCACCAAACATACTTTACAGAACCTGCTGGAAATACCTGAATGTGTGATCAATATGGTAGATTATGCCATGGTACAGCAAACCAGTTTATCCAGTTGTGAATTTCCGAAAGGGGTAGATGAGTTTGTGAAATCAGGTTTTACCAAAGAGCCTGCTACCATGGTAAAACCCCCAATGGTAAAGGAAGCGAAAGTGAAACTGGAATGCAAGGTGACCGAGATAAAAAGCCTGGGTGATGAGGGGGGTGCCGGCCAGCTGGTAATTGCAGAAGTATTGTGTATGCATGTAGATGAATCGATTCTTGGCGCTGATGGTAAAATTGACCAGACCAAATTTCATCTGGTTGCGCGACTGGGGGGCGACTGGTATTGTAAAACAGATGCATCCAATTTATTCAAAGTAGAAAAGCCCAATACCCAATTGGGGATTGGTGTTGATGCTTTACCGGAAGGAATCAGGAAGAGTACCGTACTAACCGGTAATCAGCTGGGCCAGTTAGCCAATGTTCGCGATATTCCGGAAATCAATCCTGCTTTTGAAGACACCCGTTTAAAAAATATTGTGCAATATTTCTCCATCAATCCCGCCGAGATGGAAAAAGAATTACATATTTATGCAGGAGAATTATTAAATAGCGGAAAAGTTGCCGAAGCATGGCAAATATTATTGTCGGGAGAAAATAGTTAGCTACAGATCTCCCTGTTGTGGGCGCATAACAATGTCTTCTACCACGGCAGTGTTAGATAAATTTGCGGCAGCAAAAATCATTTTCGCTAAGTCGGCTGCTTCCATAATTCTTTCCGGACTAATAGAAGATCCACTCCAGCTATCGCTCATGGTGGCTCCTGGACAAACAGCGGTTACCTTGATCCCCTTCATTTTCAACTCTTCCCGCAGGTTTCTGGAAAACCCCAATAGGGCAAACTTGCTTATTCCATAACTGCCCCCATTTGGATAGGCATTCAATGATGCTATGGAACAGATATTAAATATATGACCCCTGCCTTTTTCAATCATTGCGGGCATAACTGTTCTGGTAAGATGGTATGCGCTGTATAAATTAACTTTCAGCAGGTTTTCCAATTGCCCTTCTCTTTCCGCCTGAATGGTTCCGGATTCGAAAATACCTGCATTGTTAACGAGGATATCCGGTGTGCCAAAACTTAAACACCAGTGTCCAAAAGCTTTTGCAGCTGCTGGGTCTGAAAGATCTGCCGGCATGGCTTTAATATTGCAATCGGGAAAAGATGCTTGCATACCAGTCACTGCATCATGCAAGGACTTTTCATTTCTGCTGCATATGAGCAGGGTATTACCCGCTACAGCAAATGCTTCTGCAATAGCTTTACCAATTCCTTTGGATGCACCCGTAATAATGATGTTCATAAAACAAAGTTAGAAGAACAGAAGATGAACTGCTAACTTTTTCTTAAACAAGCGGCAGTTCTATTACTAAGTTCGTATTTTGCAAGATGCGATACCGGCACCTGTTTTTTGACCTGGACCACACTTTGTGGGATTTTGAAACCAATTCAAAGGAAACACTAAACGACTTATATAACAGCAATGGATTGGAAGCCAGGGGTATTCAGGATTTTGAACTTTTTTTTCAAAAATACAGTTACCATAACCATCGCCTCTGGGACAGGTATACCAAGGGTTTCATCAAACAGGACGAATTGAGGTGGAAAAGGATGTGGCTGGCATTGCTGGATTTTAAAATTGCGGATGAAAGTTTATCAAAAATGCTTTCTGTACAGTTTCTCGAGCAGTTACCTGCCAAAAACAGGCTTTTCCCCTACACAGTAGAAATACTCACTTATCTAAAAGAGAAAAGCTATCACCTGCACCTGGTAACCAATGGATTTGAAAATGTTCAGCACAACAAATTAAAGCACGCCAGGCTTCACTCATTTTTTGAAGCGGTAATCACTTCTGAAGCGAGCAATAGCCTTAAGCCCAACAAAGAAATTTTTGAATATGCTTTGGCCAAAACAGGGGCACTTGCAAAAGAAAGTATTATGATAGGAGATAATCTGGATGCAGACATACAAGGTGGTATTAATGCAGGCCTGGATACTATTTTTGTAAATCATTTGAACTTATCGCCGCATATAACACCAACTTATACGGTTTACCACCTGAAAGAACTGGAAAACATTCTTTGACCGTACGCATTAAAAAAGCCCCTAACCGGGGCTTTAATTTTTTGATGCTGTTGCAACTATGATTTAACCGTTGACTTGCTTGTTGTTTTGGTTGCTGCTGTTTTGGTTTCTTTTTTGGAATCCATTTTGCAGTCTTTCATGTTTGTTTTGCATTCTTTCGAATCCATTTTACATTCCTTTTTGTCTTTGCAGCAATCTTTGGTGCCTTTCTTATCACCTTCATGTGCAAATGCCATCCCTGTTACCAAAAATGCAGCGGTTGCGAGTAAAAACACTTTTTTCATATAGGAACTGTTTAATGTTATAAAATTGGTACTAATATAGGCTAATTAATCGATCGGAAAGCCTCTAAATTGTTAAAAATATGCTTTCAAAGCCCTTACCAGCTTGCCAAAACAGTTACTCCCCCCTTTACTACTTCATTTAGCTTCACATGAATCTGTGCATTCAGTGGCAGGAGAATATCTACCCTGCTGCCAAACTTGATAAAACCATATTCATCACATTGCGAAACTTTTTGGCCTACACTGGTATAGTTGCAAATGCGTTTTGCCAGGGCTCCGGCTATCTGTTTGTATAAAATTTCTCCCTTATTGTTTCTTGTTACAACAGACCATCGTTCATTTTCAGTAGATGATTTGGGATGCCAGGCTACCAGGTATTTCCCTTTATGGTATTGGTTATAAACTATTTCGCCTCCAATCGGGTTCCTGTTTACATGTACATTGGCAGGACTCATAAAAACACTTAGCTGTAAACGCCTGTCTTTAAAATACTCCACTTCTGTTACTTCTTCAATTACTACTACTTTGCCATCTGCCGGGCAGATTATTTTATTTTCATCAATTGTCAAAACCCGGTTGGGTATTCTAAAAAAGGAAATAATAAATAAAAACAATCCCAATGTAACCACGAATAAGATCATGGCCAGCCATGGCAGTGAAGCACTTAAGAATGTAAAGGATAATAAATTCAAAATGCCAAAAATCAATGCGGTAATGGCAATGGTCCTGTATCCTTCTCTATGTATATACATGCTTGGTTGTTGAACAGCAAATGTAAAACGGAATATTGAGATTGCAATCAGGGAACTATTGGCGCTTATGCCTTAATTAAAAAGGTACAGAAAAAGCCTTAAAACAGTTGTGGCAATTAACAAAGAATCGAAACGGTCCAGAAATCCACCATGGCCTGGCATTATTTGTCCGCTGTCTTTTACGCCTGCCAGCCTCTTCAATTTGCTTTCAAGCAAATCGCCCAATGTTCCGGCAACAGAGGCCGTGAGCGAAATGAGCAATAATGTTTTAACCGGAAAATGCCCTATTGAATTTCCCATGCCGGTTACAACCCCTATTGCCAGCAAAGCCCCGCCAATAGTTCCTTCCCATGTTTTTTTGGGAGAGATTGGCGAGAGGGGGGTTTTGCCAATAAAAGATCCAACCAGGTAGGCCATCGTATCGTTGATCCAGATAGCAGCAATTAATAATACCGGCAGCATCCAGGGATAATTGCTGTCTAAAGCCCTGCCATCGAGGTTTCCCCATAGCTGCATCATACAAGCCCAGCTGATGGAAATATACAAAAAGCCAAAAAAAGAATGTGCCCATAATTTGGGCTGTAAAATTTTGGCCAGCAGCATTTCGCTTAATATAAACAAGGTCATTCCCAGCCAAAAAACCGACCAGCCAAAAACAGGAATAGCGATATGATCTATTTCACGCTTTACATCAACCATCCATAGCATGGCTCCCCAGCCAATTAACATAACCCCGTATTTATGCAATGGTTTAATGGTTTTATATGCCGGATCAATTAAAGCGACCAGCTTTTGGTATTCTACCCAGCAGCCAAAATGAATCACCGAAAAAAGCAAAAGAAAACTCCACCAATTGTATAGCAAGCCTGCCAGCATTACCACTACGAATAAGATAGCGGTAAGGGCACGGGTTTTAAATGTCTGAAAATCAAAAGGCATCTGAAATAGGAATTACACGATACGAAGTACGAATGAATGAGTAAAAAAACCAAATTAGTATCCGAAAAGAATTTGAACCGGTAGCCGCAAATAAAGGTCAGTTTAACAAAGTTTGATCCACCAGCTGTTTGGCCGTTTCCGTTAAATGCCCGGGCACATACAGTTCAATATCTCCAAAATTGAGGTAACTGCTGTCCTGCTTATTCATGAGCTGAACAGGAATTTCGTTTTCGTCGAGCATTCCCCGGATAATCGAGGCTTCTGCCATATTTCTTGTTGAGAATATTTTTTTCCAGGATTGCATCAGGAAAGGGGGTTTTCAGGTGTTGAATCAATCGGGGTTTGGGAAGTCGCTAAAATCAATGCACTTTCTTTTCTGAAGGAATGAAAAAGAATCAGTAAAACAGCCAATGCAACCACACCCCACCAAATGGGCATGCTTTCATCCATTGTTTTTTCAATTGAAATTCCTTTTTTGGAGGCTGCATACAATTGTGTCACAATGAATGCATTGTTGAGAAAATGCAGCAGAACACTGAGCCAGATATTTTTACTGTAAAAGAAAATAAGCCCCAAAACCATTCCCAGTGCCACTCTTGGAAGAAAACCAAAATAAGAAAAATGTACCGCGCTGAACAAGACACTGGTAATAATAATCCCTGTTACCGGTTTTTTTGTCCAACCAATAAATACCTGTTGAAATCCTCCTCTGAACAAAACCTCTTCAAACAGTGCAGGTGCGGCGGCCAATACCAATATTGCCAAACCATAGTCGGCATTGTTTTTCATTTTTACCATTCCCATCATGGAAGTCTTATATACTTCTTCCAGTTCCTTTGCTTTTTTGAACAGATTGGCGGGAAGGGGGATTTGCTCATTAAGTTCTCCCAGGGCACCGCTTAATACCATACTCGCAAAAGTGATGATAACCACCCACAATACCTGCTTACTGCTCATATTCGCATGAAAGCCCAGCTGGCTGAATGGGTTTTTCTGTAAAAGCCGGGCCAATATAAAAGCAGGAAGAAAAAATGTAAGAAAAGAGGCAAGTGTATTAATGCCGCGCGCAAAATTCGCATGCTGCGGTAAATTCATCTCTTTGATTACCTGTATATAGGGTACTTGCAAGAAAACAGTTCCCAAAAACCCTGTTAAAAGGGCACTTAAAATCATAAAAACCCCCATGAAACCCAATAAAAAGGCAAATTGTGCCGGGTAGGTAAGCGCCTGCTTTTGATTCATCTATTGAAAAATAAGGTTGTAAATTTGCAAATTATTAAAACTGATTTTTACAGGGAAAGGATAAAAGGTAAAATGAAAGGATACCACCTTCCCCGGTTAAGTAAGCAATATGGTTAAAATAGACCAAATAACATTACCTGATTTTCCGCTTTTATTGGCGCCCATGGAAGATGTGAGCGACCCGCCCTTTCGTGCTGTTTGCAAAGATAATGGTGCCGACCTCATGTATACCGAATTCATTAGCAGTGAAGGGCTGATCAGAGATGCCATCAAAAGCCGCCAGAAACTAGACATATTTGATTATGAGCGCCCCGTTGGTATCCAGATTTTTGGAGGGGATGAAGAAGCTATGGCCTTGAGTGCCAAAATAGTAGAAACTGTTAACCCTGATTTGCTGGATATCAATTTCGGATGCCCGGTTAAAAAAGTGGTTACCAAGGGTGCGGGAGCAGGTGTATTAAAAGATATTGACCTGATGGTTCGCCTTACCGAAGCAGTAGTAAAAAGCACCAGATTGCCTGTTACCGTAAAAACCAGGTTGGGCTGGGATGATGAGACAAAAAATATTGAAGAAGTAGTAGAACGCCTGCAGGATGTGGGCATCAAAGCAGTGGCCATTCATGGACGCACCCGTGCACAAATGTACAAGGGGCAGGCCGACTGGACCCTAATAGCCAAGGTAAAAAACAATCCCAGAATCAGGATACCGGTTTTCGGTAACGGGGATATTGATAGTCCGCAAAAAGCACTTGAGTACAAAAACAGGTATGGTGTAGACGGGATTATGATTGGCAGGGCTGCCATTGGCTACCCATGGATATTTCGTGAAATAAAACATTTTGTTGCAACAGGCGAATTACTGGCCCCACCTACCATTGAAGAAAGGGTGGAAGTAGCCCGAAAACATTTGAGAAAATCCCTCGAATGGAAGGGACCCATTGCAGGTATCAATGAAATGCGGCAACACTATACCAATTATTTAAAAGGACTTCCCAATATAAAAGAATTCAGGGGCAGGCTGGTGACCCTTAAAAATATTGAAGAAGTGGAAGCCGTATTGGACGAAGTGAAAGAAAAATACCATGGCTACAGCATTGATCGAACACCTATTGAACTGATTAATTACCACGAGAAATGCCCGGTTTAGCAGGGTAATTTGTTTCGATAGAAATTGTAAGCACTCCTGCAAAATTATCTACTGATCGCTTTTTTTATCTCTTCGCTTAATGGCGATACGGTTTGTGCAAAAAAATGGGTAAGCACCCCCTCCTCATTGACCAGGTATTTGCTGAAATTCCAAACAGGCTGCTGATTGCACCAGCCATTCTTATTCGCGCTACTCAGCCATTGAAACACTTCATTCTGCTCATTTCCTTTCACTACCTGTGTTTTTTTCATCAATAGAAAACTGATGCCATAATTTATTTTACAGAATTCAGCAATAGCCTGATCGTCTTTTTTTTCCTGTTGCTTAAAATCATTAGACGGGAAAGCAATGATGATGAGTTTGTCCTTGTTCTGCCTGAACAATGTTTCCAGCTCTTCGTACTGCGCAGTATAGCCACAGTCGCTGGCCGTATTCACCAGAAGAATTTTTTTTCCCTTGAACTGTTGCAGGTCAACCCTGTCGCCATTATTGGCAATCGGCTGCAGAGAAAAAAAATCGACCAATGGTTTGCTGTCATTCCTGTTAACCTGTATTTCCTTTTCATGCGGAAACACTGTTGATTTCAACATCACCAATGGATAGGTGATTTTAAGCATCGATTGGCGCCAGGTCATATTATTGCGTTTAATCATGAATAGTACAATTACCAGCAGGAGAAATATCAGTATCCATTTTTTCATAGGAAGAATTTGCGGATTGTCGAATGAGTGGATTTGCGGATTTTTAAATTGCTGAATGAGGGAACGATGCTGCCTAACAAATCTGCCTGTCCACTCATTCATTCATTTCATCCTCACCTGATCACCCATTTAAAAATGCCAAGCTTCCCTTTAAATGGCGGATATTTCAGTGCCGGGTCAAACCAGGTAGGTGTTTTCATCACGGCTTTTCGATGGGTAAAAGTATCAAAAGAGTTTTTACCATGATAAGCACCGGTTCCGCTGGAACCTCTTCCGCCAAAGGGCAGGCGGGGATTGGTTAAATGCCAGCTGCAATTGTTTACACAGGCGCCGCCGGCAGGAACATCATTCAACCATTGCTCTTCTCTCTCATGACTGGATGTAAACACATAAAAAGCAAGCGGGTTGGGGTTTCTGGCAATAATGGCTTTCGCTTCTGCCATCGTTTCAAAACTTATCACAGGCAATACAGGCCCGAATATTTCATCTTTCATCACCGGTGCGTCCATATTAACAATTTCCATTAGAGTGGGTTCAATATAAAGTGAGTCTTTGTTTGACTTTCCGCCATACAATATCTTCCCACCTGAAAAATAGCCGACTACCCTGTCAAATTGTTTTTCATTGATCATCTTGCCATAATTATCGCTTGCAGATGCATCTTCACCAAAAAACTGCAGGATTCTTTTCTTTAGTTCATTAACCAATGCGTCTTTTTTTGAAGCATGTACCAGTAAATAATCCGGTGCCACACACATTTGCCCTGCATTGGAAAACTTGGTCATGACGATTCTTTTTGCCGCTATCCTGGTATTGGCATCTTCTTCAACCACACAGGGGCTCTTGCCGCCAAGTTCCAGAGTAACCGGCACCAGTTGTTCTGCGGCCATTGTATAAATGATTCGCCCAACAGCCGTACTGCCGGTATAAAACACATGATCAAAACGGAAATGATGCATCATGGCAGGTATTACTTCAGCACCATCGCCGGGAACACAAAGAATAAATTCTTTGGGGAAAGTTGACTCGATAATCTGCTGCATTACCAATGCTGTTGCTGGGGCAAATTCACTCGGTTTTACTACTACACAGTTTCCTGCAGCAATCGCCCCTAATAAAGGGGTGAACATTAGTTGAAAGGGATAATTCCATGGACCAATTAATAAACTAACACCCATGGGTTCTTTCATAATCCTGCTGCCGGAAGGCAGGTTTAACAAATTGGTCGACACTGCTTCATATTCCATCCATTTTTTCAAATGTTTTAATGTGTCATTTAACTCTGCCAGAAAAAATCCATTTTCTGTTACCCAGCATTCCTCTTTGCTTTTCTTTAAATCCGCATATAAAGCAGCATATAGTTCCTGTTCGGAATTTTCGACTGCTTTTTTTAATGCCAGTAATTGCTCCTTCCGGAATGAATAAGACCTGGTAATACCTGAATCGAAATAGCTGCGCATGGCAGACAATGATTCCTGAAAATTTATGGACATTTTTTTTCTTTTTAGGGTCAGCCAATTTTTTATACCGATAAGGATGCAAACTCTGATTGAATTGCAGCGGAATCAGTTGTAAAGTTTCGAAACGGTTCCCGGCAGCCTCACAGTATTTATTACTACAATATACGCCATGTTTTTCGGGTATTCCCACTGTGTTTTACTACACTGAAAATCATATCTGCAAGCAGCAATTAATTTTCCCTTAAAGAACAGCATTATTGATTAAAACCGTATCTACTGAATTACTTTACACTGTTTTTAAAATCCAACTATGTTAAAATCCATTTCTTATTTGTTATGGGTAGTAATTCCTATACTGTTTACTTCCTGCAGTAGTTCCAGACCAACAGCCTGGGTTATTGTGAACAACCAAAATTCTGAAGGAAAGCCTGTTGAAATGACCCTTGTGTGTAAAAATGAAAAGGGCGGCAATCCCATCTTAACCAAACAACTGATTAAGCCGGGGTTACAGAGTTTTCCGGGATTCAGCATAAAAAAGGGGAAATACGAGTTTGCTGTAACTGCCAATAATAACCTTGTTGGGTGTAGCAAGTTTGCAATGGTTGATTCTGACAGATGGATATTTATTAGCTATATCCAATCAGATTCGGTTAAACTAAATAAATCCTATGGCTACTGGGATCTTACCGCTTTTACCAGGATAAATCATGAATATGCCGGTCTTGATATGTTTTTCCAAAACAGGAAGCCCGCTAATCTGAACTGATTTTTACTGCTGTAAGCCAAACCATTTTACGCCGGGTCTCAATCACTCAGCTCAGTTTAACCTGATTCAATACCCCCCGCCTTGGCCTGACCAATAATTATCAGTTTATTGATAAATTAGGATAAAGACCCGGCTTCTAACTGCAATAAAGTGATCCCGGCCTATCCCATCTTTCCTTTTTGAACCCAGCGCTTACTGCCGATTTATTTTTTAAGTCTGTCAATATTTGTTTTAGATAATCTATTAAATGCAATAAATTCATACCTCAATACAAACCAACCTAACTGCTTACCATGAAAAAGAAAGAACCTCAACCAAACTCACGCAGGAGTTTTATCCGCAATTCAGCTCTGGCTGCAGCGGGATTTTACATTGTTCCCCGCCATGTACTTGGTCGCGGTTTCACAGCACCCAGCGACAGACTTACCGTAGCCGGTATTGGAGCCGGTGGTAAAGGTGAGAGTGATTTATGGAATTTTTTCCAAAGTGGTAAAGCCGATATTGCCTTTCTCTGCGATGTTGACTCACGTCAAACCGCCAAGAGCCGTCAACGTTATCCAAAAGCAAAAATCTATACCGACTATCGTGAGATGCTCGACAAAGAGCATAAAAACTTTGATGCCTGCTCAGTATCCACCCCTGACCATATGCATGCGGTTATTGCCATGGGAGCAATGCAATTAAAAAAACATGTGTATGTTCAAAAGCCGCTAACCCATGATATTTATGAAGCCCGCATGCTTACCAAAGCTGCGCATGATTATAAAGTGGTAACACAAATGGGCAACCAGGGAGCTTCGGGCGATGGTGTTCGCCAGCTACAGGACTGGTACAATGCTGGTCTGATTGGCGATGTTCATACCATTTATTGTTATACCGACAGGCCGGTTTGGCCACAGGGAATCCCCTGGAGTAATAACAAACCACCTGTTCCTGCAGAGCTCGACTGGAATCTTTGGTTGGGTACGGCACCTTACAGGGATTATGTAGAAAAATTGATTCCGTTTAACTGGCGGGGATGGTGGGATTATGGTACCGGAGCATTGGGTGATATGGCCTGCCATATCATGGCTCCTGCTTTTGCAGTGCTGGGCCTTGGATACCCCGTTTCAGCAGAGTGCAGCATCGCAACTCCTTATATAGAAAACTGGACAAGGGGTGTATACCCTGATTCAGGGCCGGTTTCTTCTTCCATCACCTTAACTTTTAAGGGGCAGAATGGCAAGCCCGATGTAAAACTTCACTGGATGGATGGTGGCATTCAGCCCGATCGTCCGGAAGAATTGGGACCCAATGAAATCATGGGTGATGGTGGCAACGGAGCCATCTTCCTGGGCACCAAAGGAAAAATGATCTGCGGCACTTATGGCATGTACCCCAATTTATTACCCACTTCCAAAACCAAAGAAACCGTGGTACCGCAAACAGTTGCGCGTGTTCCAAAAGGAGATGCAGGACATTATGCGGCCTGGGTTGAAGCAGCTATTGCAGGCTATGGCACAGAGCAGGCAAAAAACCTGAGTTCTAATTTCGATATTGCCGGACCATTAACCGAAAGCGTACTGATGGGTAATCTTGCCATACGCAGTTATCATCTTAGCAAGAAAAATGACAAGGGTCAAAACACTTATCCCGGCAGAAACATCAAACTGTTATGGGATGGGCCCAATATGAAAATCACCAATTTTGATGAAGCCAACCAATATGTGAAGAGAACATACAGAGAAGGCTGGAGCCTGGGGGTTTAAGCCCGGCGGCCTAACCCTCCTCCTTAATAAAAAACAGGCTGTCCATTATATGAGACAGCCTGTTTTTTTAACAGCTATTATTAGCCCTGTATCTTTAGTACCGGAGTTTACATGCTAAATGCTTTCAAATACTTACCATTGGCTTCTGCACTTTCTAAAGGATTAGTTCCGGTAAATGCTTCCTGCTCCATGATATAATACTGCAAGCCCCTGGCTGTTCCTGCTTTCAGAACAGATGCAAAATCAATGGTGCCCTTTCCTATCTGCACACTTTCATGTCCCTTGGCTGTTTTAGCCAAATCTTTGATATGACAAAGTTTGAAACGTCCGGGATGTTTGTCAAACCATACTTTGGGGTCTTCTCCTGCAGCAACCACCCAATAAATATCCATTTCAAAATCAACCAGGTTTTTATCGGTACTGTTCATCATTACTTCCTGGGGAACTTCACCATTGATGGCTTTGAAAGAATAGTCGTGATTATGGTATGCGAAACGGATTCCGTTCTTTTTGCATATTTCACCCGACTTATTAAAATCATCTGAATATTTTTTGAAATCATCAATTGATTTTTGCGGACCCAGATAAGGACAGATCAGGTATTTCATACCTATCTCAGCAGCTTCAGCAGCCTTTCTTTCAAAATCTTTGGCAATACTGCAATGAGAGGAAACAATTTTAATTCCCAGATCATCCATGTATTTCTTAAACTCCGTATGCTTCATTCCCCAAAACATTCCCTGCTGCCCTTCAAAACTTTCCACCTGTTTATAACCATACTGTGCAATTTTAGCCAGGCTGCCTTTTGCATCTTTTGCCATATCTTCTTTCACCGTCCATAACTGTATACCAAAAGCAGGTATGCCTTTATAAGGTGCAAGCCCTTCAAAAAAAGATGATTTTCCCTTGAATGGTAATGATAATCCTAAGGCTGCAAAACTGCTGTACTTTAAAAAATCCCTTCTGTTGGTTGACATGTCATTAAATTAAAATAAAAAAAATTGTGTTGCCGGGGATTTGAAGCCGGTATGGGCTTCTCAGCCATTTAGGTTGCCCATGCTTTTTCTCCTTTTACATAAGGAATACAGCCTTCATATTTTCCGGGAACAGCCACATAACGCAAGGCCTTGGTAGCACCAATTTCTGATGTGAAATAGCCTGTAAGTGTCAGTTCCTTCATCATGCGGAAATAATGATTGGGATCATCTTTCTTTTTGTTTTTCTGGTACTCTTTGGCTTCTGCATCCAAAGCCACCAGTAAATCGTGGCGCTGGGCAGGGCTGCTGTCCATAAAGGATTTGCCATTCTTTTTGTTACTTTCTTCGTCCAGTTTTTTCAGGCCTTCCATAAATATTTTCTGGTCTTTTTCTTCATAGCAGTCTTTTACCATCACAGTCATGAACTCGCCAACCTTGGCTGCCTTTGCGCCGGGTGTGCTGGTTGCAGGTAAAATGGTTTCAGCTACTTCATCCAAAAAAGAAATGTCAGCAGGAGAAAAGCTTATTCCTGTTGCTGATTTTGTTTTACATCCCGACAAAAAAGCATCGGCCCCGATCAGGGTTCCACCCAGTATAAGTGCTACACTGGATATGGCTTCTCTTCTATTCATGAGGTTTTATTTTAAAGGTTTTTAGAATTTTTAGGCATAGGGAGCGATACCGGTTTTCACCAGTTCACCCGCTATGCATTATTGGTTTACAGGTTTTGTTTTTTCAGTTCGGATACAGCAAAATCAACGGCTCTGGCTGTAAACGCCATATAAGTTAATGATGGGTTTACACAAGCCGCAGATGCCATGAATGAACCGTCGGTAACAAACACATTCGGTGCATCCCATACCTGGTTATTTTTATTTACAACCGATGTTTTAGGATCAGCACCCATACGTGCAGCACCCATTTCATGAATACCGCGGCCCTGAATACCATTGGCATCATATCCTTTTACATCTTTAACACCCATATTGGTCAGCATTTCAATGGCATCGGCCTGCATGTCTTTGCGCATTTTCAATTCGTTCTCTTTCAGTTCAGCATCAAAGGACAAAACATTCAGCCCCCATTTATCTTTCTTCGTTTTATCCAATGTTACTTTATTACTGTGATCGGGTATGATTTCACCAAAACCTCCCATACCCATGCTCCAGCCGCCCGGTTCAGACAAAGCATCTTTAAATTCTGCACCAATACTAAACTCTGCCACATCATGGCTCCATCCCTGCCGGCTTGCACCACCCTGGTAACCAAAGCCACGCAGGTAGTCTCGCTTGTCGCCAAACAGGTTACGGTAACGGGGTATGTAAATTCCATTGGCACGTCTGCCGAAATAGTATTTGTCTTCATATCCTTCCACACGCCCACCTGCACCTACACCCAGGTGATGGTCCATAATATTATGTCCCAGTTCGCCGCTGCTGCTTCCCAATCCATCGGGCCATACATCGGTTGCTGAATTCATCAATATCCAGGCTGAGTTGAAGGTAGAAGCATTGAGGAATACAATTTTAGCATTGTAGGTATATGTTTTATTGGTTTCCGCATCCAGCACTTCAACACCCGTAGCCCTTTTCTTGTCTTTATCGTATAAAATTTTTGTAACGATCGACCATGGCCTTAAAGTAAGGTTACCTGTTTTCATGGCAGCCGGAAGGGTAGATGACTGGGTGCTGAAATAGCCGCCAAAGGGGCATCCCAGCCAGCATTTATTTCTGAACTGACAGGCAGTTCTTCCTTCATGTGCAACAGTAAGATTAGCGGTACGGCCAATAATCATGGCACGTGCGCCTTTGTAATATTCCTTCATCCTTGCCGCCACGTCTTTTTCTACGCAGTTCATATCCATTGGCGGCAGGAACTGGCCATCGGGTAATTGAGAAAGGCCATCACGATTACCGCTGATGCCCGCAAATTTTTCTACATGGTCGTACCATGGTGCAATATCTTTATAACGAACGGGCCAGTCAACCGCAATACCATCTTTTGCATTGGCCTCAAAATCAAAATCGCTCCAGCGATAACTTTGTCTGCCCCACATCAATGAACGTCCACCAACATGATACCCCCTAAACCAGTCGTATCGCTTCACTTCTGTATAGGGACTCTCTTTTTCATTAACCCAATAATCCAGATTGGTTTCGTTTAATGGATAATCTCTTTTCAAGACCGGATAATCATTGATCATCTGCTGTGTTCTTCTTCCACGATGCGGATAATCCCAGGCTTCCTTGTTGGCGTTCACATAATCTTTGATGTGTTCAATGTTCCGGCCCCGTTCCAGCATCAGCACTTTTAATCCCTTTTCGGTGAGCTCTTTTGCTGCCCACCCGCCGCTGATACCCGAACCTACCACAATTGCGTCGAAATTTTGATCAGACATGTTTGTTTGTTTTATGATTGATTTGACTATGCTTGTTTAATCCCCAACAAATCCAGACTCCCGGCTCCAGACTCCTCTCACACATCACAAATCATCACCGCCTTCCTCAAAGACCCCAGCTTATCGGCAGCAGCGGGAATAAATTCTTGTGCCACATAATCGCTGAAACCCGTTGCCAGAATAGCTTTCATGATAGCAGGATAATACAGTTCCTGTGTTTCATCAATTTCATGCCGCCCCGGAACCCCTGCTGTATGATAGTGACCGATATAAGTGTTGTAATCGCGGATGGTCCTGATCACATCACCTTCATCTATCTGCATGTGATAAATATCGTACAAAAGTTTAAAATTAGGCGAGCCGATTCTCTTGCACAATTCCACACCCCAGGCTGTTCTGTCGCACATATAATCCTTATGGTCTATTTTACTGTTCAGCAATTCCATCTGCAGCACCACCCCTTTTTTTTCAGCCTGCCCGATAATCTGTTTCAGTCCCTCTACACAATTTCTTAAGCCTGTCTCATCGTCCATACCATTCCGGTTGCCGCTGGCACAAAACAGGTTTTTGAATCCGGCATTGGCCACCAGGTCAATATGTTCGGTATAACTTTTAATTAAAGTAGCATGGTATTGTTTGTCGTTCCACCCTTTGGTTAATCCTATTTCAGCCCCGTTGCACATGGTAGATACCAGGTTGTATTTTTTCAGCGTATCCCAGTCTTTGGGCCCCACAAGGTCAATGCCTTTTAGTCCAATATCATTTGCGGCCACACATAGTTCATCCAGTGTTAAACTGCTGAAGCACCAGCGGCAAACCGAATGTTGGATATTTCCTTTCAGCATAGCTGATTTTTTTTCTGCTGCTGCAAGCGAAGGCAATGCCGCAGAACCCGCAGCCAGTGCGGCCGATCCTGCAAGAATGTTTTTAATGGCATTTCTTCTGTTCGATGGCTGACTCATTGTATTCCTGTTTTACCTGCTGAATTTAAGCTGTTGCTGTTGTATTCTTTTTTCCGCGCATATAAAGTAAAAGGATGGCAAAAGCGACGGTTAATATAACAGGTATGATTAAGGTTGCATTCAATACTTCAGGGCCTGCCGCTTTTTTTGCTTCGTTTACTGCTTCCACAGAACTGATTCCTGCAGGCATTTTATCTGCTACCAGCTTGTCATAATAATCGCCCATGAAAATGGTGTATACGGATACGGCAAACATGCCTGCCCCGCCCATCAGGTTCATTCCTACTGCACCCGTTTTGGGTAGGTTTTCAGATACAAAACCAAGCATGGTGGGCCAGAAATAGCATACCCCCATCCCAAAAATAATGGCCCCAACAAATAACATATTGCCCGAACTATGTCCCAGTAAATATAACCCCACAGAAGCCAGTATAGCAGAAATCAATAAAACGCCGGTAGGAGAAAGCCGGTGAACTACCGGACCTGCAAAACCACGGCCAATCACCATAATACCTGTTTCAATGGTTAATAAAAGAATGGCATTATCCGATACATTCTTCAATAAAACATCAATCCACTGACCGGTAAATAACTCGGTAATGGCCGTGCCAAACATTAGTACGATCATGCATAAGAACAGCGGACTCAATACTGCTTTGTACATCTCCCGGGCTGTAACACCGCTTGCCACCCTTTCTGTAACAGGAAAATCAAGCTTGCTGAAAAGATAGCCGTAAATAATTGTTGGAATGACCATCAAACCCACCTGAACCTGCCATCCGATACCGGCTTTGTCTAAAAAATATACCAATAAAGTACCAATCACAATTCCACCCGGAAACCATAGATGGAAGTGGTTTAATTTGGTTGTCTTATTATCAGAATAAATGGTGGCAACAAGCGGGTTACAGGCGGCTTCAACCGTTCCATTGGCAATGCCAATACAAAGCGTGGAAATAAATAATGACCAATAACCTCCTGCAAAAATGGTTAAAAGGATACCGGCAAGATGAAATACAAACGCAACGATCAGCAGTTTTTTCATCCCGATAATGTCTACTACAATGCCCCCAATAATCACTGCAAGCGGAAAGCCCCAGAATGCAGTAGCAGCAATGGTTCCAAGCTGACTTGCATTTAATTCAAACTGTACCCCCAAACGGCCCAGTATTCCGGCCCGGATTCCAAATGAAAGGGAAGTAACTAATAAAGCTAAACAGCTCGCAACAAATAACTGGTTACGTTGTGGGGTGGTTGACATGGCAATTAAATGGCGTTAGAGTTAAAAGAAAAACAATCTGTGGTTAAATGTAATTTTTTATTTTTAAACTCGATTGATAAAATCATGCATACATCAATTTTTTTTATAAGCTTTACAGCTAAGAGCAGTCTTGGCATTAGTCTGTTAAAATAATACCAGCATTTCATAAAAAAGTATCAAACCATGAATCGTAAACTTAGAATGGGAATGGTAGGTGGGGGCAAAGATGCTTTCATCGGTGCCATACACCGTATTGCCGCCAATATGGACGGTTTAATTGAAATTGTTTGTGGCGCCTTAAGCATTAACCCCGAAATAGCGCAGGCATCGGGTGAAATGCTCTTCCTCTCGCCCGACAGAATCTACCTCAATTTTGAGGAAATGATTACAAAAGAAAGCCAATTGCCTGCCGATAAGCGCATGGACTTCGTTACCATCGTAACCCCCAATTTCGCTCATTTTGCTCCGGCCATGATGGCATTGGACCATGGGTTTCATGTGGTAATAGAAAAACCCATGACTTTTACCTTAGATGAGGCCAAACTGCTGAAAAAGAAAGTAACAGAAACAGGCTTAACCCTTTGTTTAACACATACTTATTCAGGATACCCAATGGTTAAACAGGCCAAAGCCATGTTTCAGGAAGGTGTATTTGGAAAAACCCGAAAAGTATGGGTAGAATATCCGCAGGGATGGCTGAGCAAATTAAGCGAAAGGGAAGGAAATGCCCAGGCTGCCTGGAGAACGGATCCAAAAAAATCTGGCAAGAGTGGCTGTATGGGCGATATTGGCACACATGCCGCTCATTTGGCCGAATACATCACCGGTGCAAAAATCACCCATTTATGTGCCGATTTGAATATCATGGTTCCCGGACGGGCACTGGATGATGATGGGAATGTGCTGTTGAAATTTGACAATGGTGCTGCCGGCGTATTAATGGCTTCGCAGGTGGCGGCCGGAGAAGAAAATGCGTTAAAAATCCGGGTTTATGGAGAGAAGGGGGGTATTGAATGGGCCCAGCATGAACCCAATACCTTATTGGTGAAATGGCTGGATCAACCAACACAGATCTTACGCGCCGGTGGAAATTATGGCGATCGCCTGTCAAGCTTTGCCACACATAATTGCCGTACCCCGGGAGGGCACCCCGAAGGTTATCTGGAAGCTTTCGGAAATATCTACCGCAATTTTGCGCTCACCATTTCTGCAAAAATTGACGGAACAACGCCCAGTAAAGAAATGCTCGACTTCCCCGGTTTCGAAGACGGTATTCGCGGTATGGCATTTATTGACAATGTGGTTGCCTCCGCACAATCGGATGCAAAATGGACAAAGTATGAACTATAGCAATTGCCAAAAAATCCGACTGATCTTTTCGTTTTAAGATGCCAATTATTCAAAATTTAAAAATATGACCACTATCAAAGGTCCCGCCATCTTCCTTGCCCAGTTTATGGGAGATACTGCCCCGTTTAATTCGCTGCAAAGCATCTGCAAATGGGCCGCATCACTGGGTTTCGTGGGTGTACAGATTCCAAGCTGGGACAGCCGTTGCATCGACCTGCAAAAAGCTGCTGAAAGTAAAACCTATGCAGATGAGATCAAAGGCATCGTAAATGCTGCCGGATTAACCATTACGGAACTATCTACTCATTTGCAGGGGCAGCTGGTTGCCGTTAACCCTGCCTATGATACCTTATTCGATGGTTTCGCTCCCGAAAATCTTCGAAACAACCCAAAAGCGAGAACCGAATGGGCAGTGCAGCAATTAACATATGCAGCCAAAGCCTCCCGCAATTTAGGGCTGGATGCACATGCTACATTCAGCGGAGCATTGTTATGGCATACGGTTTATCCCTGGCCACAACGCCCTGCCGGACTGGTTGAAACCGGTTTTACTGAATTGGGAAAACGATGGATGCCCATATTGAATACATTTGATGAACAGGGGGTGGACCTCTGCTATGAAATACATCCCGGTGAAGACCTGCACGATGGCATTACATATGAAATGTTTCTTGCCAAAGTAAACAACCACAAGAGGGCCTGTCTTTTGTATGATCCCTCACATTTTGTTTTGCAGTGCCTGGATTACCTTAGCTATATTGATTTTTACCATGAGCGTATTAAGATGTTTCATGTAAAAGATGCCGAGTTCAATCCCACAGGAAAACAGGGGGTATATGGCGGTTACCAGAACTGGGTAGGGCGCGCAGGACGTTTCCGTTCATTGGGGGATGGGCAGGTTGATTTTAAATCAATCTTCAGCAAGCTTGCAGCCTATCACTACAAGGGCTGGGCTGTATTGGAATGGGAATGTGCCATCAAAGATGCAGCTACAGGAGCGGCCGAAGGGGCTCCTTTTATAAAGAACCATATTATCAAAGTAACCGAAAAAGCATTCGACGATTTTGCAGGAACCGGTTCCGATGAAAATTTTAATCGTCGCATTCTTGGAATTGATTGATAACTTTCCGGTTCGGATAAATGGTAAATAAACAGCAGGAAAAAAGATTCATCACCATAAAAACAAATCACTTTGAAAAAAATTTTCGTATCCCTTTCCTTCATGGCCCTTATTGTGGCATGCAGCAATAATAACAGTGAAAAAAAAGACGATAAAAATACAGCTCCGGCTGCCGGCACCAGTTCAACACTAAGTGCGAATCCTGATTACCAGAAAGGATTGGAGCTGGTTGCCAAATCAGACTGCCTTACCTGCCATAAAGTAAGTGAAAAACTTACCGGACCTGCCTATAAGGACGTTGCTATGAAATATGAGAGCACCGATGAAAACATCAAGCTGCTTGCAGAAAAAATCATCAAGGGCGGAACAGGTGTATGGGGAGCTATTCCAATGACGCCACATGCACAGCTTTCAGAAGATGATGCCAAACAAATGGTGAAATACATCCTTTTACTCCGCAATAAATAAACATGAAAATACCATCAGCCTTTGCCATACTTGCTTTTGCCACTATGGCTTTTACCCCTTTTCCAAAAAAAGTCACTCACCCGTTTAAGCAAACCAACAAAGGATGGACCCCTCTTTTCGATGGAAAAACAACCGGTGGTTGGCATACATTCGGAAAAACAACGGCAGGTGAAGCCTGGAAAGTAGCTAACGGTGAATTGTACCTGGATGGTGCATACAAAGCAGCCCATAAAGGAGAAGGAGGAGGCGATATCGTATCGGAAAGCTCTTTTGAAAATTTTCACCTGAAACTGGAATGGAAAATTTCAAAGAACGGCAACAGCGGTGTTATTTTCTGGGTACAGGATGACCCCGTAAAATATGAATATGTATGGCATACCGGACCTGAAATGCAGGTGCTGGATAATGACGGCCACCCCGACGGAAAAATCATCAAACACAGGGCGGGTAACTTATACGACCTGGTAGAAGGAAAAGAAGGTGCCGTAAAACCAGTAGGTGAATGGAACCTGTCAGAAATTATCTGTAACAAAGGGAAACTGGATTTTTTTCTTAACGGTGTAAATGTTGTTTCCACCAAATATGGCGATGAAAACTGGAAACAAATGATTGCGGGAAGCAAGTTTAAAATCAGGCCCGATTTTGCCGTAAAATTCAATGGGCATATTGCCTTACAGGATCATGGCAATGATGTTTGGTTCAAAAACATAGAGATCAAAAAATTATAAGCAATATGTTTACCGGTAAAAAATATTGGTAACCCAAGAAAGCCGCCCTCTTACAGGCGGTTTTTTTGTTGACAACAGAACTGCTAAGAAAATTAACCCTATGCCGGCAATGAATAAAAAAGTAGATGCCTATATTGCGAAATCTGCAGATTTCGCCAGGCCTGTTTTACAGCATTTGCGTAAGTTGGTGCATGCTGCCTGCCCAGAAGTAGCAGAAAATATCAAATGGAGTTTCCCCTGCTTTGATTACAAAGGGCCTTTTTGCAGCATGGCCGCTTTTAAAGGGCATTGCAGTTTTGGTTTCTGGAAAACAGCACTCATTCCCGATCCCAAAGGCATCCTCTCCGCCAGGCGCGATGAAGCCATGGGCAGCCTGGGCAAAATCACCGGCATCCACGACCTTCCTCCCGACAAAACCATCATTGGTTTTATCAAAGCAGCGAAAAAATTAAATGATGAGGGTATTAAACTTCCAGCCAGGAAAAAAGCTGTTGTGAAAGAACCATTGGTCCTGCCTGGTTATTTCAGGTCTGCCCTGCAGAAAAACAAAAAAGCAACAGCAGTTTTTGAAGCTTTCAGCTACTCACAAAAAAAAGAGTACCTGCAATGGGTTACGGAAGCTAAAACGGAAACTACCAGATTAAGCAGGTTGCAAACAGCCATCGAATGGATTGCTGAAGGAAAGATCCGCAATTGGAAATACCAGAAAAAATAAAGCCGGCAATAACTGCTTCCACAGATTGTTTAATTTTACCTGATGATTGAATACGACGATACCTATTTCATGCAGCAGGCAATTAAAGAGGCTGTGCTGGCTTATGAAGCCGATGAAGTTCCTGTAGGTGCTGTTGTGGTAATCAAAAATAAAATTATTTCCCGAGGCCATAACCAGGTAGAACTTCTCACCGATGCAACTGCGCATGCAGAAATTCTTGCACTTACTGCTGCTTTTAATTTTCTGGGTGCCAAATATTTACCTGAAGCAACCCTCTATGTAACCGTTGAACCCTGCCTGATGTGCTGTGGTGCTTTATACTGGAGCAAGATAGGCCGGATCGTTTACGGTACACCGGATGAAAAAAACGGTTTTAAACATATCACCAGAGAAAACTGGCCCTTTCATCCCAAAACCGAACTGGTATCCGGCATTTTACAGGATGAATGCGCCCAACTGATGCGGTCATTTTTTAAAAGCAAGAGATGATACCCCTTGGGTACCGGCAGTAAAGAGGGCCTGCCCTGCAACCCAACAATCCTTTCTTTCGAATTAAGAAACAATTTCTGCTCATTCATTGTTATAGGCATAACAATTGTAAATTCGTAATCCGTTATTGAAACCTGAAATTTTAACGCTTAAAATAAATAATATGTCATTTACACTCAGTCCCCTACCCTATGCATACGATGCACTGGAACCACATATTGATACAACTACCATGCAGATTCACCATGGCAAGCATCACCAGGCTTATGTAGATAACCTGAACAAAGCTGTTGCAGGCACACCCAATGAAGGAAAATCACTTGCAGAACTGGTAGCTGCTGCCGGCTCTATCAGCCCGGCTGTTCGCAACAACGGTGGCGGTCACTGGAACCATGGTTTCTTTTGGGATAGCCTTGCACCCAATGCTGGCGGGGCACCGACCGGTGCATTGGCAGAAGCCATTGCTGCTGCATTTGGCTCTTTTGATGCATTCAAGGAAAAATTTGCCGCAGCCGGCATGACCCGTTTCGGAAGCGGCTGGGCATGGCTGATCATAAAAGACGGCAAACTGGAAGTTTCTTCCACCCCCAACCAGGACAATCCCCTCATGGATATTGCAGAAGTAAAAGGAACACCCATCCTGGGCGCTGATGTTTGGGAACATGCTTATTACCTGAAATACCAGAACCGCCGTGCAGATTATCTGGCAGCTTTCTGGAACCTGGTTAACTGGAATAAAGTAGCAGAACGTTTTAACAGCGGAAAATAAACGCTCTCAGAAAATAGTATTATTTTAGGTCCCGCAGTATTGCGGGACTTTTTATTGTACCTCACTAAATAAAAAACAACCCGCCGTTTTAAAAGGGTTGACGATTCTTTCCGCTGAAAAAAAACACCATGAATAAACACTACTTTTTCTTTGTATTTGTATTGATTCTTGCCTCCTGCTCCGATAAAAAAATAGTGGTAATGAGCAAGGGCCCTGCAGTAATCAATACTGATGCAAAAACGATTACCGCCAAAGAAGGTGCAGGTCATGAAGAAAAAGAAATCACACTGGGTGGAGGCAAAATGGTGTTTAAATTAAATACTCCCGCCGGTGAGGCCGTTGTTGAATTGCTGGAAAATGGTTTGTACATCGTAAACGTAAAGAACGATACCATTATTGGCAGTTTTGTGAAATATGGCGATCCTAAAAAAGCGCAGACTTCTGTAACGCAGGAAGAATTGAAAAAACAAACCGATTCCCTTCAGTTGTTGTTGGAGGGAAAAAATGTGAGTGAGGCCAACAGAAATTTTTTCATTCTTCCGAATACCGCCAAAAAAATTACGGATAATACAAAGGCCATGATTGTAGGGCCTTATCATCGGATGACTTCGGCCGAAACCGTTGATGGCAAAGCACCGGATGTATACCGTTTTTACAGCATCAGGGAAATCAGGGAAATGATTGTGAAATTGCAGGTACTTACAGCACCCAAAAAAAATTAGTGCTACTTGCTTATCATGGTACCGGGTCAAAACCATGACCGCCGCCGGGCCTGCACCTGCTGATGCGCCTTATCGAAAGCCATCCCCCTTTTATAATACCGTGTTTCTTCAGTGCTTCTGCCGCATACTGTGAACAGGTAGGTGTAAACCTGCATTTGGGGCCAAGGGCCGGAGAAATGATGTACTGGTAAACCCTGATCAATAAAATAAAAGGGTAGCTGAATATTACAGCCAGCCATTTACCCGCAGCGGTAATCAGGTTGGGTATAGATTTTTTATCTGTCAATTTTTTCTTCCATTTTAATGAGCACCTCTTTCATTTTTTCGAGCAGGTAAGTGTATTCGGGTAATTCTTTTCCGATAAATAAAAAGAAAAGAGAGATCCCTTTTTGTTTTGCCGCAGCCGAAGTATGCAAAGAAATTTTGTTCAGCCGGTAACATTCCCGCAGCAATCTTTTGATCCGGTTCCTGTCTACCGCTTTTTTAAAATTTCTGGCACTAACTCCCACACCTGCTTTTACTGCAGCAGTATTGTCATCATCTATCGCATAAAATAATTTGACAGGAAATACAGAAAAAGATTTCCCTTCCGTAAACAAACGGTTAAGCACTTTACGGCTTTTGAGTTTTTCTGCTTTATGATAGGTATAGGTTGCTGCCATGCTACTGCTAAACTAAAAAAGCCTCATCAAAAGATGAGGCTATATTTTTTCCTGTTCCCCTCATCGGGGGAGATGGTTGATTATTTTAATCCTTTTTCGCTGGAAACTGTGAGTTTCTTACGACCTTTCGCTCTGCGGCTTGACAATACTTTACGGCCATTGGCAGATTCCATACGCTTGCGGAAACCGTGAACGGTTTTACGACGACGTTTGTGAGGTTGGAATGTACGTTTCATGATCTGTTTTTTTTACTACCCTGTAATATTGTTTCTTTTCATGCCTGCAGTCACCATACCGCTGCCTGTGAAAGGACGGCAAAGGTAAGGAAATCAAGTATATTATTTGCAGTAAATCGGGCGTTTTTTGGTATTTAGCCGCTTATTAGGGCTTTTTAGCCGGAAAATTGGCCAAATCCAGGTGTTTTGAATGGATTGGTGCCCCGAAAAAAATACTGGCATGGTTGTCAAAATCTACTACCGAATCGGTGGTAAAAAAGGCTTTCTGGCCATTTTTTGAGCATTTTTGGTCAATTTCCGGGTGATTTCGGAGGTATTGGGCCAAACTTCTTGCCACAATTTCACCCTGCGAAAGGATGGAGATTCCGGCCGGTACCAAGCCTTGTATTTTTTTGAGCAGCAGGGGGTAATGCGTACAGGCCAATACCAGGGTATCGATTCCGGCTGATTTACCCAATAATTGCCGAAGATGCTTTTCTACAAAATAATCTGCACCGGGAGAGTCGAATTCGTTGTTTTCAATAAGGGGGACCCACATCGGACAGGCTTCCTGGAAAACCTGTATATCCGGAAAAAATTTTGCCACTTCAATGGGATAGCTTTCACTTAAAACGGTTCCGGCAGTTCCCAGTATTCCCACTTTTTTGGATGTTGAATATTTTCCAATGATTTCAGTAGTTGGCCTGATTACCCCCAGTACTCTTTTCCGGGCATCAATCAGGGGAAGGTCTTTTTGTTGTATGGTTCTTAGTGCTTTTGCAGAAGCTGTATTACAGGCCAATACCACCAGTTCCGAACCCTGGGAAAAAAACCATTTTACGGCTTCGAGGGTATATTGATAAACTGTGTCGAAAGACCTTGGACCATAAGGAGCGCGGGCATTATCACCCATATAGAGATAATCGTATTGGGGCAATTCTTTTACAATTTCTTTCAATACGGTTAATCCGCCATAACCACTATCAAATATTCCTATGGGTGCTGTTGAGGGCATATACAAAAATAAGCTCCCCATCCGTAGAATGGGGAGCTTATTTATATTCTTTCGGGTAAAATTATTTTTTAGCCGGGGTTGCAGGAGCTGCAGAACCCGCGCCGGATGCCACTTTCCACGCATCTTCAATTTCCTTGGTCAAAGGCAATTTAAGCTTCATGGCCACACGGATAGATAAATTATCCAGCAATGGGGGCTGAGCATAGGGAGATAAAGCCTGTGCAGTTAATACATAAGTATATTTCTGTTCGGCAACTACCTGCTTCAATGCATCAAACATCCTTTGCTTGTATGGATTCAGCAACTGTTCCATTTTAGCCTCATACATCTGCTGGCCAATCTGCTGCCAGTTAACCAATGTATATCTTTTCTGATTCAGGTCTCTGGTAGCCAGTTCTCTTGCTTTAACAGGCATGGTAGCAGAATCTTTTTTGAAGATACTGTCGGCACGCTGAAACTCATAAACCCTGTATTCATATTCTGCTCTGAGAGAATCGTTCTGGTAGCTATTCATTAAAGTATCTACTTTCCCGATACCCGGAAATAATGACAAAGTAAGTTGCTCATCAAAGTAACCTATTTTGGTCGCTTGGGCGGATGACTGCTGGGTAAACAAAAGGCTTGCTGCAAAAGCCACACACACAAATAGTAATTTCTTCATTTTAGTGAAATTTATGATTGGTTTTATTTTGACTAGTTTTTAATACCTAAATCCTTCAAAACATCTTCGCTTTTATCCAGTTTAGGGTCGGCAAATATAATGGTTATTCCTTCACTTTTATCCAGTACAAAATCATAAGCTTTGGCAATGGCCATTTTTTGAATCACATTGTACACTTTATCCTGTATGGGTTTCACCAGTTTTTGCCTTTCCTTAAACAGGTCGCCTTCGTAGCCAAATCGCTTTTTCTGCAGTTCCCTCACTTCCTTCTCTCGCACAAAAAGCTCGTCTTCCCTTTTCTTTTTCAGCTCATCCGTTAGCATAAACTGTTCGGCTTCATAGTTCTTATACATTTTGTCGAGCTGGGTTTGCTTGTCATCGATTTCCTTTTGCCATTGTTCCCCAACCAGCTGCAGTTTTTTATCTGCATCCTTGTATTCGGGTATTTTGCTGAGGATGTACTTGGTATCGATAATCGCATAGCGCTGTGCCTGAGCAGTACATGTGAGTGCCAGCAGCAGAACGGATAAGAGTACTATTTTTTTCATGTTGTTTTGTTTTAGGTTTGATTGGATTATTCCGGTTCAAAGCCCAGCATAAAGGTAAACCTTGCTGCATCTTTGAGGGAGCTTCCTGGAGTAAACCTATCCAATCCTATGCCATAATCGAATCCCAATAGCCCAAACATGGGTAAAAAGAAGCGCATACCAAAGCCTACCGACCTTCTTAGCCTGAAAGGATTGTAATCTTTGAAGGTATACCATCCGTTGGCAGCTTCAAAAAAGGTGAGTGCATAAATGGTGCTGCTTGGGTTTAAGCTAAGCGGGTAACGCATTTCCAGTGTATACTTGTTGAATATGGTAAAATACTGGCTGGCATTCTGCTTGTCGGGATTTATTTTGGGATTGGAATTGTCGTATACAGGATATCCTCTGTGTGCGATGATATCGTAACCCAATAAGGCAAACTGGTTACTTAAACCCGCATCACCCACCTGGAATCTTTCAAATGGCGAGGTCTCAAATACATCATTGTATTTTCCGATAAAGCCCATTTTGGCCGATGCTTTCAATACAAACTGCTTATTCCTGTCTTCCCCATGCGGCTTACCCAATGGCACATACCATTCGCCATTGAATCTCCATTTATGGTATTCAATCCAGTTATAAGGATTGTTCTGATTGGCCAGGTGCTGGTCAATAAAGGAATAAGGCGGTGTTAACTGCAAACTAAGCAGGAAATTGGACCCTGAACGGGGAAACAATGGCTGGTCGATGGATGAACGCGACAGTGAAACACGGAAATTCAGGTTATTGACTACCCCGTTTTCAAAACCGGGAAGATTGGTTGGGTCAATGGCATAATTGCTCAGCTTGTACCTGGTATAGTTGATCCCCATCGACAAAGTGAAAAAGTCATCGGGCCATTTTAACTGTTTGGCAAGACTCAAAGTAGCCCCGGTTGTATTGATATAGCGGATATTGGCAATTTCCGGGTTGTACAAGCCTGTTAAAGGATCATAGGTTTGACCGTATTTGGTATTGAATACACTGAATGTGAGGGCATTTCTTTTCTTTCCTCCCAGCCATGGCTCGGTGAAGGAGAAATTATAGGAGCGGAATGCTTTACCATTACTCTGCGCACGAATACTCAGTTTCTGTCCGTCGCCCATGGGCAATGGATCCCAGGCAGATTTCTTAAAGATATTCCTGAGGGAGAAATTATTGAATGATACCCCAAGTGT
>JBDKLG010000003.1:0-16927 GCA_039795695.1 Bacteroidota bacterium | reverse complement strand
CTCTTTTGCACGAAGCCTTTTACCATCCCATTTTTCTTTCAGTTCATTGGGGCGTACCAATACCAATACTTCCCGAAACCTGGGATCGGGATTATCCGGAAACAATACCAGCATCGAGTCTTCCTGCACAATTCCCGTTAACCAAACCAGGTCGGTATTTTGTTTAAAAGGATGCAGTGCATCTCCATTTCCCGGCCATTCATCGTTGCTGCCAAAAACAGCAATACTGCCAGGTAACATTTCCCTGGTAAAACGATGCCTGTTCTGGATAAAAATAGTTGGGTTAAGGGGTAGGTATTTCATCTGGGCTGATTGATTAAGCGCAAGATAAAAATTAAGCGGCATCAATAACCAGATTTCTGCAAAAGGGTAAAATACCCGGAGATTACCTAAAAAAGTATTTGATAATCAATCAATTTTACCTTTTGAATAGAAATCGCAAAAAAAGAACCCGGCTTCAAATAAGGTTTTACAAAATGTTAATTTCTCACAAAAAAAGAAAATCAATTTCACAATACGAATTAGTTCGTATATTTACTACGAAACTATTCGTTTACATTAAATTTTTATTTATGCCTTACAAACCATCCGGAATTGGCACTAGCCTTATTTGCCTGTTTTCCGCAAGCTGTTTTCTCTCTTTCAGAGAAGATAAATCGGCACTTCCTGTTAAATATGCATTTCATCCCATTTACCAGGACACCACTCCTGCCCTGAAAAAAGAAAGCAAAAAAAACTTAGCCCCTGAAGATATTGACCTGGCGATGAAAGAAATAAACAGGGCAATGAGTGAGTTGCAAATAAACCTTAAACAGGAACAAATCAATATCGACCGGGAGATCAAAGCTGCACTGGAAGAAGTAAAAAAAATAGACTATGATAAACTTAAAAAGGAAATAGCAGTTTCGCTTAGTAAGGTTGACTGGGAAAAAACCAGGATGGAAGTAGACAAAGCCATCAGGGATGCCCGTATTGAAATCAAACAGGTTGATATGATTGAGATAAAAAAAGAAATTGCCAAGGCGATGGAGGAAGTCAATGCAGCCAAAATAATGGCCAATATTGATATGAAGAAAATGAAAGAATCCATCAACCTGGGTATGGAGAAAGCCAAGATTGGCCTGGAGAAAGCCAAAAAAGAACTGCAACAACTCAAATTATTTATAGACGGGCTTGAGAAAGATGGCCTGATCGATAAAAAGAAAGCTTACCTGATAGAAATTAAAAAAGGAGAATTGTTTATCAACGGGCAAAAACAGCCTGCAGCAGTAAATGAAAAATACAAATCATTCATCGAAAACAAGGAAGGTTTCTCCTTAAAAAATGACGGCGACGATATGAAACATGTCTGAGATAAAGGGGGGCAAATTCTTTTCTGAGGGTTTACCCCCCTTTAAAATCTTACCGTTGGACACTTCACGGTTTTTCCTGCACTCGAAGGAAAAACGCCGCTTTTAACAATGGAAATTTCATAAGCACCTCTGCTGCCATTGATATTCCCCAGGGTTGAAACGGTTGCATCATAGTTAACAGTAAATTTCAAATCATTTACCTGGTATCCCATCATGGGTATGAGCGCATCATTGTTCCGGTAATAAAGTCCTACAATCAGCTGGTTCATGCCATCTCCTGTTAAATCACGGTTGGCATTAAAGCCGATGACTGTTTCCCATGCATTGCCCATCTTACTTACATAGAGATTCGGGTTCAGTATCCAGATGTCCTGCAACTTGATACTGCCGTTGATAAAAGCCGTATACCGCCTGGGAATCCGGTTATCCGATACGCCCGGATCAAAAAAACTTTCCCGGGGAGTATTGATGTGCATGATACTTACGCCCGCATTAAAATACACTTTATCGGAAGCAAAATAGGCATAGTTTAGTCCCATCTGCAAATCGAGGTATCCTACCTGGCTGTAGGCAAAGGGTTCATTGGACGGAACTGTCTGGTCAAAAAACCTTCCATTCCATTGGTTGTCGAAACTCAGTTTGGAGATATCGATTCTTTTGCTTGTGTATCCAACACTGAATCCACCACTTAATAAACTATTATATCCCAGCAGCTGGTGATAGGCAATTGATCCAAATGCACTGGTAGCAGTTAAGCTACCGGATCCTGCCGCATCTTTTAAGAGCGAAGCCCCAACACCTATCCAGCCATTTTCAAAACGGTCCGTCAGTAGTTTTGCATCGCCCCATAAACTCATGGTTTTATAAGGGTTCCCTACATTGGCCCACTGGTTTCTGTAATTACCCCCTATCCGGTAACTATAATCAGGATTGAAGCCTGTATTGGCGGGATTTACCAGCATGGGGGTATTAAAATATTGCGAAAAATGCAAGTCCTGCGCAGGGGTATATCCTATTGCCACCATAGCAATCAACAAAGCAATTATTTTATTTTTCCACTGCATAATCCTTATCTAAGTAAAGTAATATCTCCTTTTTTAACCAATTTTTCTTTGCTGCTGAATTCTATCTGCAGGGTATAATGGTATACATCCTGTGGTTGCAGCTTACCATTGTAAGTTCCATCCCAGCCTTCATTGGGATCGGTGCTTTTATATACCAGTGCCCCCCATCGGTTGTATATCTGCAAGGTCATTTTTTCAATACCGTATCCCCGAACATAAATTTTATCGTTGATGCCATCTCCATTGGGGGAGAATGCATTGGGTACATCCACCACGGTATTTACGGTTACATCAATGGCCTGGCATACAGTATCGGTGCAGCCTGCAGCATTGTAAGCAATCAAACAGGTATTAAAAGTACCTGTGGCATTAAACAGGTGGTTTACTGCGGTATCCGGCCTGTTGGTTACCAGTGAATCCCCATCACCAAACAGCCATTTAAAATTTGTACCACCTGTTGATCCGTTTAAAAAACTAACAGGCAGGTTGGCTGCGGTTGGCTGTGGACTATAGGTATAATTTGCAACAGGATAATTGCTTACGGTTACCGGGAAGAATGCAGCAGTATCCACTTTGTTGCAAGTGTTGGTATCAATGGCTATCAGTCTTACCTGATAGGTACCTACCGTATTGTACAAATGTGTGGGATTGGTTAATGAAGAACTTGTACCATCACCAAAACTCCACAAAAACTGGATGCCGCCCACAGAAGTATTGGTGAACTGGGCTGTATAGGGTACACAACCTGCAGCAGGTGTTTGAAACTGTGCTTTTACATTGCTGGCAATCTTGATTTGTTTGGATAAGCTATCCGGCGCATTGCAATAACTGGTATCTACAATAATCAGTTTCACATCATAGGTACCTCCACTGGCATAAGTGTGATTAACCGATCCGGTTCCTGCCAGCTGCGATGTTCCGTCGCCAAAATCCCATTTGAAACTTGTATTCGTAAAAGGTTTTATGGCAGTGGAAGTATTGGTAAACTGATAGGTCAATGAGGCACAGGGTGGTAATTTGGCTGCCGTAAAAGAGAGGGCTGCCGGATCATTCCTTACACGCATAAATACAAATGCCGAATCGGATATATTACAGGAACTTGAATCGATGGATACCAGTTTTACCCGGTACAAACCCACGGTATTAAACGTGTGTGAAACAGCCGGAACCAATGTAGTAACCAATGGGCTGCCGTCATTAAAATCCCATACATATTTTTTCCCCATTGCCAGGGTATCCGCAAAATCAACCGTTAAGGGAACACAACCGGCTGTATCGTGAGGAACCCCATTAACTGATGCCCTTAAACCGGCACCCACACCCGCCAGGTTAAATGCGATTTTTACTGCAGCCAGGTTGCAGCCCTGTGAACCATTGAAGGGAGACCATACACCCGGCGTTGTAGGAAAAGGCGGTTTGGGTGAACTGCAGTTTGCACACATGGATTGATAAATTACCCCATTCTGGTCAAAGCGGCTGGTACCCCCATCCACATGTTCACCAAATCCGCCTGCCTGACCAAAAAAACTGCCGTACAACTGTGACTGGGCATTTTTTTCCAGCACAAAAAAGTAGAAATCGCTGTTATCTGTTGTTTTCTGAAAAGCATCCGGTGTTACGGAAAGCCCGCTGGTACCGCTATTCGGGAATCCCTCCTGGATATCTGTCTGCCCGCCCCAGCCTGAAACATATACGTTCTCGCACCTGTCAACAAGAAATGCAGTGGGTGAAATATTGGGATTGGCCCCGCCTGAACCGAATATGGTTGAATACACATAATCGGATAAATCGGGTTTTAATTTGGTGATGAATTGACGGCCGTTGGTTTGTTTAAAATTTGCATTCACTACAGGCCATGCATCGGTGGTGGTACCGGAAATATAAGGGAAGCCGAATTTGTCGAATTGAATACCATAAATGATGTCTACCCCGGGAGTACCAAAATAACTGTCTTTTACAAAAACGCCGGAATTGGTGAACTCTGCCACAAAACCATCGGAAATTCCTCCCTGGTAAACAGGATATTTTACCCCTGCTTTATTACCGGGAAAATTGGTACTCGCAGTGGCACCCGCCATAAAAATATGGTTGTCGGCTGGATTTAGTGCCAGTACAAATGCGGCATCATCATCGTTACCACCAATGATGATGCTAAAACTGACTGCGGACAAATCGGGCGCTAATTTTAATAATACAGCATCCTGTGCCCTTCCCTGGGCATTTGTACCACCCAATGTGGTTTGGTTGGAAACAGAAGTAGTTGGAAAATCGGAAGACTGTGTGCAGGATGCAAAATAAATATTACCCGCAGCATCCAGAATTACTTCACTTCTTGCGTCATCGCCATAATTTCTGTTGATGGATTCAGGGCCTAATTTGGTGTATTTGTGAACAATATTTACGCCATCATCTCCCTTACCCCCTATTCGTATTGAACCAACCAGATCAGTTCCTGTGGCATTAAGTTTGGTAAGTACCATATCCCATCTGCCCCCAAGCGGGCCATATGTTTTAAGCGCTCCTTTCACGGGATAGTCGGAAGAAGTTGTTCTCCCTGCAATGACCAGGTTGCCTGCAGCATCCACCACCAGGCTATGCGGCTGTTCATTTCCGGCAGTTCCACCCAGGTAGGTTGCATAAACCCGGTTAATTCCCGAAGGATCAAATTTGATAATGGCTATATCGAAACCACTGGGCTCACCTGTTAAAGTATTTCCGCCCTGGAAGCTTTGCTGAAAAGCGCCATTGCTTACCGGAAAGCCCTGGCCGGAAGCGCCAAAAACAATGCCCCCTGCATAAAAATTACCCTTCCCGTCATAGGTTGCCGTATATCCCCAATTATCCGCTGTACTGCCTGTAAAAGTGGAGAATACAAGAGAGGGATCTATCACCAAAGTGGCAGATTTATTATATGCTCCCGATAACCTGAACCGAACAATATTTCCCTTCAATTCAAAACTTGCCGGAACATCCATTCTTTTGTTTTCAAAGAGCTGGTAGGAATAGGGTGCCAATTCGATTACTTCATCAACCGATGTTTTTACATGCAATGCCCCATCCTTCAATTTCAAACTTTCGGCACCATCAAAATACATGGCGATCTGCGATACATCTGCACCCGGATGAACAATAAAATCATATTTCAGCACACTGTTGCTGGTATAATAGCGAATATCAATACCCTCATAAATATTTTTGTAGGTAATACCTTGGTATGTTTTACAATTCGACGCCCATTTGGCAGAATCATTGCCGATAAAATAATTGGTATAAGTTGGAAGGGCTTTATCGGGAAGAATGGTTGCCTGCTTACTGGCATTCAGCAAACGCATGGCATAAATATGCCCCCTCAAAGGATAGTTACTGCCGGCATCACCAACAGAAAAAGGTTTTTCTTTGCCAATCTGCATCTTTTCTCTTTGCAGCATCGAACCTGAATCTTTTTTTGCATGCGCTGCCTCACTTATGCGGGTCAGATCTTCTTTGTTGTATAATACCACCCGGTAACCGGTAGATTCCAGCAGGAATGCCCCCGCAGGCATATCGCCCTTGAACTTAATGGTTTTATCCCACTGTCCCTTGTTCTCAATAAATTCAAGGTAATTCTGTGACTGCAGGTTTTCATGAATGAGCAAACCCACCAGCAAACCAATTATCGTTTTATGTAAAGCCAACCTGGTTTTTTTTAAAAAGTTACGATTAAAATCCGTCTCAATGCGCATTCGGGTTCAGATCAGGATATTTTGCTCCAGCCATTTTTTTGCTTTTGTGATTGGAGATAGCTCTTCAATGGCAAATTCTTTGCCAAATCTAAGGTCAGGTCCTCTGTAACCAGTTTTTCTGCTGCTGATTTGGCCATTTCTAACAAATCTTTGTCATTTACAATACTGGCCAAACGGAAATTGAGCGCACCACTTTGCCTGGTACCCTCTATATCCCCCGGTCCCCTTATTTCCAGGTCCTTTTCAGCAATTTTAAATCCATCATTCGTTGCACACATTATCTTGATACGTTCTCTTGCCTCTTTGCTGGCTTTGACCCCCGTTAATAAAATGCAAAAACTTTTTTCGGCCCCTCTTCCTACCCTGCCCCTTAATTGGTGTAACTGTGACAGACCAAATTTTTCGGCGCTCTCAATCACCATCACTGAAGCATTGGGTACATTTACCCCCACTTCAATAACCGTGGTACTTACCATGATGCAGGTTTCCCCATCCACAAACCTTTTCATATTGGTTTCTTTCTGTTCTGCGGGCTGTCTTCCATGTACCATACTGATTAAAAATACCGGCTCGGGAAAAAAACTTTTAACCTGTTCATATCCCTGCATCAGATCCTCATAACTCAGCTTTTCACTTTCTTCAATCAGCGGATAAATAAAATACGCCTGCCTTCCCTTGTCAATTTCTGTGCGTACAAAATCCATCACACTGGCTCTGGCTGTTTCATAGCGATGCACCGTTGTAACGGGTATTCTTCCGGGAGGCAGTTCATCCATAATACTATAGTCCAGATCGCCATAAGCTGTCATGGCCAGGGTTCTGGGAATGGGCGTAGCCGTCATCACCAATACATGCGGCGGCAGACTTGCTTTCTCCCAAAGCTTGGCCCGCTGCGCTACACCAAAACGATGCTGCTCATCTACGATCACCAAACCCAGTTTACAAAACTGCACAGCCTCTTCTATTACCGCATGGGTACCTACTACAAAATGAATTGTATCGTCCAGTAAGCCCTGCAATATTCTTTTGCGTTCTTTTGTTTTGGTACTGCCGGTTAACAAAGCAATTTCTACCGGCATTTCCTTTAAAAGCTCTCTCAGACCTGTATAATGCTGCTGGGCCAGTATTTCTGTTGGGGCCATTAAGCAGCTCTGGTAGCCATTATCGGCAGCCAATAGCATGCTTAAAAGTGCCACAATTGTTTTGCCGCTGCCCACATCGCCCTGCAAAAGCCGGTTCATCTGGTGGCCGCGGGCCGTATCCATCCTGATCTCTTTCAATACCCTTTTCTGTGCTCCTGTTAGTTCAAACGGGAGGTATTTTGAATAGAGTGTATTGAAATAGTCTCCTACTTTTTCAAATACCACACCCCTGCTCACCTGCTGTCGCTGCAGCCTTACCAACTGCAGCCTTACCTGTGCAATGAAAAACTCTTCGAACTTGAGCCGCTTCATTGCTGCTGCCGACAACCCGGGACTTGAGGGAAAATGGATATTCCGGTAGGCTTCAAAGCGGTTCATCAGTTTTAAGCTGCTGATTATTTCGTCAGGAATATTTTCCGGAATATCCTTTGGTTGAATCTGCGCAATCAATACTTCTGTGAGCTTTCCAATCTGCCTGCCGTTGAATGCCCTCGCTTTTAATTTTTCGGTACTTGGGTAAACAGGCTCTAAATGCTGCTTTCCGTCTTGCTTAGCAGCAAGATAAACTTCCAGTTCAGGATGCACGATTTGTGGCTTGCCATTAAAAAAGCCTGTCTTGCCAAATACCAGGTAGTTGCTGCCTATATGCAGGTTCTTCACCACCCAATTGGTACCCTGAAACCAGGCCAGCTCAAGCATTCCGGAATTGTCGCGCAGTTGTGCCACCAGCCTTTTTCCCCTTCCTGCGCCTACCATTTCATAATGAACCAATGTTCCTGCCACCTGTATATAATCGGTTTGCGGACCAATTTCACTGATTTTATTAACCCTGGTCTTATCAATATGCCGGTTAGGAAAATGCTCCAGCAAATCTCCGAACGTAAAAATCTCGAGTTCTTTTTTCAGCAGATCTGCACGCAGGGGCCCTACACCTTTCAGGTACTCGATGGGAGAAGATAGTATGGAATTTGTTTGACTGATGGTGTAATGACAATTAGCGAATTAGCGAATTAATGGATTAACGGATTGGCGGATTAACAAATTCGTGGATGAATGAATTGATGAGTCAATAAAACTCATCGAAACAATTAATTCGAGAATCCGCTGATTAGCGAATCCGCCAATCCGTTAATCCGTTAATCAACACCCCCGCAAATTCGCTAATCCTACCCATATTCTAATATTTTTCAGGAAAGCAATTCCTGCCTTCCATTTATTATCTTCGCGCCATGGAAAAAGAGGTGGTTTTAAGCGGTATCAGACCCACAGGATTTCTGCACCTGGGTAATTATTTTGGTGCCATGCGGAATTATGTGCGCATGCAGGATAGTTTTAACTGTTATTTTTTTGTTGCCAACTGGCATAGTCTTACCACACACCCCGACACCAAAGAACTCCGGAACAGTGTACACAGGGTTATTGCAGAAAATATTGCCTGCGGACTGGATCCTGAAAAAGTGGCTTTATATATTCAGAGCGATGTGCCTGAAATTGCAGAATTATACCTCTACCTGAATATGCTGGCATACAAGGGCGAACTGGAAAAGACCGTCACTTTTAAGGAGAAGGTAAGGTTGCAGCCAGAAAATGTAAATGCGGGATTATTAACTTATCCTGTATTACAGGCTGCCGATATATTAATTCACCGTGCCGTGAAAGTGCCTGTGGGTAAGGACCAGGAGCAACACCTGGAAATGGCAAGGAATTTTGCAGAGCGATTCAATTATCGTTATGGCGATGTATTTCCCCTACCCTATGCCTTCAATTATGGAGGCGATTTAATAAGGATCATGAGCCTGGACGGAACGGGGAAAATGAGCAAGAGTGAGAACCAGCTGGCTACAATTTACCTGGCTGATGAGGGAGATACGATCCGCAAAAAAATCATGAAAGCGAAGACAGACCAGGGACCGGCCGAACCCAATGCCCCAAAACCGGATTATATCGAGAATCTTTTCACCATGATGAAACTGGTAAGCAAAGAAGATGTGGTGAAAAAATTTGAAGATGATTTCAATGCCAGTACTGCTGGCAATTGCATCATCCGGTATGGTGACATGAAAAAACAACTGGCGGAAGATATGGCTGCTTTTATACAACCAATCCGGGAGCGGGCTGCAGACATTCAGCACAACAAGGAATTACTGGGTAAAATAATCAAACAGGGGGCCGATAAAGCAAGAGCAAGTGCTGCTGAAACATTAAAAAAGGTTAGAGCTGCAGTAGGAATGAACTATTGATTTGGCCGGGAGACAGGAATGGGCACCAGCCCCCCAATCATCCCGGACCACTAAGTTCAGGCTCCTATCCTTATTTCATTAAAAAAAACTTCTCTCACAGTACAGTTCGTACTTCGTATTTCGTACTTTCAATATTATGGCAAAACCAAAGAAACCAAAACACATAGCAGTAGCCGGAAATATCGGCGCGGGAAAAACCACTTTAACCGAGATGCTGAGCAAGCATTACAGGTGGATACCCCAGTTTGAAGATGTAGACCATAATCCCTACCTCATGGATTTTTATGAGGATATGCCCAGGTGGAGCTTTAACCTGCAGATATTTTTCCTGAACAGCAGGCTGAATCAGCTGCTCGAAATTCATCATGGAACAGAAACCGTGATTCAGGACCGTACCATTTATGAGGATGCCAATATTTTCGCACCCAACCTGCATGAAATGGGGCTGATGAGCAAAAGAGATTTTGACAATTATTACCAGTTTTTTCAAACGCTGAAAACCATGGTACAACCCCCGGATTTATTGATATACCTGAAAGCTTCGGTACCCACCCTCGTATCGCAGATACAGAAAAGGGGCAGGGAATATGAGGAAAATATCAGACTGGATTATTTGAAGCGCCTCAATGAACATTACAATAAATGGATCGACAGTTATAAGGAAGGCCCATTATTGGTGATTGATTGCGACAAGAACAAATTTGCCGAAACAGAAGAACATTTTGGAGATATCATCAGCAAAGTGGATAGTACTTTGTTTGGCTTATTCTGATGATGAGAAGTATTGCCACAGATAACACAGAAGAACACAGCAATCAGCTGTGTCACTCAGAGCCATCTGTGGCAATATTATTATACCTTCTTTCTAGTAACTGCCAAAGGCAATCGCAAACCGGTTTTATTACTCAAATCAAGCAAGCCATTAGCAGTTAGATTTTGGGTGCAGCTTCCAGGATCTCTTTGGTTACGCCTGAAGCATATTTCTCAAAATTCTGAACGAACTGGGTGGCCAGGTCCTTGCATTTTGCATCATAGGCAGCAGTATCCGACCAGGTATTGCGCGGATTTAAAATTTCTTTGGGCACTTCCGGGCAGCCAAGGGGCATCATCATTCCAAAAACAGGATCGGCTTCAAACCCAATATTGTCGAGCTTTCCTTCCAATGCTGCCGTAATCATGGCCCTTGTATGGCTCAGTTTCATTCTGTGGCCAATACCATAGGGGCCTCCGCTCCAGCCGGTATTGATCATCCATACATTAACAGCCTGTTCTTTCATTTTCTCGCCCAGCATACCTGCATATTTTCCGGGGTGCAATGGCAGGAACGGAGCACCAAAACAGGCACTGAATGTTGATTTTGGTTCGGTAACACCGGCTTCCGTTCCGGCAACTTTAGCAGTGTAGCCGCTAATAAACTGGTACATAGCCTGCCCCGGACTTAATTTGCTGATAGGAGGCAATACACCGTAGGCATCACAGGTTAAAAAGAAAATATTTTTGGGAAGACCGCCAACACTAGGCTCCAGGGCATTACCAATAAAACTGAGGGGATAACTTACCCTTGTATTTTCTGTAATTGTTTTACAACTGAAATCAATTTTGCTTGAGCCGGGAAAGAAACGGATATTCTCAACCAGTGCACCCGGTTTAATGGCATGAAATATTTCAGGTTCTTTCTCTTCGCTCAGGTCGATGGTTTTGGCATAACAGCCCCCTTCAAAATTAAATACACCCGAATCCGTCCATCCATGCTCATCATCCCCAATCAGTTTCCTTTGCGGATCTGCGCTGAGCGTGGTTTTTCCCGTTCCGCTAAGCCCAAAGAATACAGCAACGTCTCCCTCCTTACCCATATTGGCACTACAATGCATGCTCAAAACATTTTTATTCTGCGGCAGGAGGTAATTGAGTACACTGAAGATTCCTTTCTTCATCTCACCGGTATAACCCGTGCCGCCAATTAAAATGGTCTTATGTGTAAAAGAAATCATGGCAAAATTATGCTGCCGCGTTCCGTCGATACCGGGCTCTGCTTTAAAACCGGGAGCCTGTATGATTTGCCATTCGGGCTCAAAGGATGCCAGTTCTTTTTCTGTTGGCCTGAGAAACATATTGTGTGCAAAGAGATTGCTCCATGGGTGCTCATTGATCACCCTGATCGATAATCTGTAAGCAGGATCTGCACAGGCAAACACATCCCTTATCCACAACTCTTCCTGGGTATCCAGGTATTCCAGCAGTCTTTTTCTAAGCGCAAGAAAACAAGCTTCTTCTACCGGAATATTGAAATTGTTCCAGTCAACCGTATCTGCTGTTAAAGCATCTTTTACAATGAATTTGTCTTTAGGACTCCTCCCGGTAAACTCACCTGTTTGAATACATAAAGCACCGGTATCATTAAGCACTCCCTGCCCTCTCTGCACTGTTTGCTCCACCAATTGAGCTGGGGTTAACTGATAATGCAGTTTGGTGGAACTGCCGAACAATGTTTGAGGTAAATACTGGCCGGAAATTTTAGGCATGGTAGCAATCATAAAACGAACAATCGTTAGTTAGACGGCAAAAGTAAATCTTTCCCCTATTCAGCTGTTTTTTTGTGTATGGCTTACACTTTAGCAATTATTAAACTTTTACTCGATTTTTTACCTTTTTTTCACTATTTAATTGATTTTATCTAACAATACCGCATAAAATTTTTACAAATTTGAATATTTCATAAAAATACCTGCGCAAATGCAGCTAATGGGCAGGAAAAGGATTCTTATGCTTGAATTTAACCAAGAGGCAAATGCCTAACAATTTTTTAGCCATCCAAAAAACAGCAAACTATCTTTTTAAGTTAGGTTTGCAGCAAATCTGACCATGAAACACCGCAGCATCCTTTTATCCACCTTTCTCCTGTCCATTTCGCTCAACCTTATTGCCCAGAATGAACCTTCCGAGAGCAAGGGCAAATTCAAGCAGGAAAATATGTTTGCCGGTGCGGGATTAAACCTGGGTATTACCGGGCGTTCTTTCAATATTGGCATTACCCCGGAACTTGGTTATAGCATCACCAAATGGCTCGATGGGGGTATGTCGCTAAACCTGAACTATTATTCGGAAAATGCTTCAGACTACAGCCCTTTCCGCTACAGAAATCTTAACTATGGGGGCGGCCCTTTTCTGCGGATCTGGCCTTTGAATTTTTTACATTTTCAGGTACAGCCGGAATATAACTGGATTAGTTCCAACGTTAAAAATGTACTGAACAATCAAACTTCTACCCTTAATTACAATGCCGGAAGTTTATTGGTTGGCGTAGGATATGGCAGCAGAATGCTGGGAGCCAGGTACTCTTATGTAACGCTGATGATTGATGTGCTGCAAAATGAAAAATCGCCTTACAGAGACCAGTACAATGACCCCTTACCTGTATTCAGAGCGGGTTTTGGGGTGTATCTGCAAGCAAAGCGGAAATAATTTCGGCTGCAGTATTGCATACTACCAGCCTTTCCCTCCAGTCGCTGTACAAATATTCCTGTTCAAGCATGGTTTGCATATGGGCAATCAGGTGATCATAGAATCCACCGGTATTCAGCAGCATTATTTTCTTATTGTGGATATTAAGGGTATTCCAGGTAAGCATCTCAAACAGTTCGTCCAGGGTTCCATTGCCACCCGGCATCACAACAGCACTATCACCCAGTTCATACAATAGTTTTTTTCTCTCGTGCATGTCTTCCACTACAATCAATTCGGATAGTCCTTCATGCTGGGCTTCCCATTTCAATAAAATTTTAGGGATGATGCCGATTACTTTTCCCCCATTCGCCAAACAATTGTTGGCTATTTCGCCCATCATACCCTTATTACCGCCTCCATACACAAGTGTGATGTCTTTGGCAGCAAGGCTTTTGCCCAGTTCTGCAGCTTCTGTAAGATAATCAGGAAGCTTACCTGCCCTGGACCCGCAAAAAACCGTAACCGACCTCTTCTGCATAATTCAATTTTACAGGGGCAAAATAGGTGATTTTTTTTTACTACTTTTCATATTCGTATACTTAACGATTAAATGATATGCTATGTCGCCATTGCTCCTGTTCTCTTTTGTGATTGCTTATTTTATCCTTTTGCTGGCTGTTGCCTGGTTCACAGGTAAAAACAGCAACAACGATTCTTTCTTTATTGGAAACAAAAACAGCAACTGGATGCTCGTAGCATTCGGAATGGTGGGCACTTCGTTAAGTGGCGTTACCTTTGTGAGCGTTCCGGGAGCCGTAGCCAAAGAGTCATTCGCCTATTTCCAGGTAACCCTTGGTTATTTATTGGGTTATATCACCATTGCCTATGTACTGCTTCCTCTTTATTACAAGCTGAACCTTACCTCCATTTATCATTACCTGCATAAGAGGCTGGGCTTTACTTCCTATAAAACAGGTGCCGGTTTTTTTATTCTCTCCAGAATACTTGGTGCAACTGCCCGTCTTTACCTGGTAGTGAATATTTTACAGGATGCCATTCTGAACAGTTTTCATGTTCCTTTCTGGGCAACTACCCTCATCATTCTGGTCATGATATTATTGTATACCTATGAAGGCGGTGTTAAAACAATTGTGTGGACCGACACATTACAAACAACCTGTATGCTTGCAGGCCTGGTCATTTGTGTGGTCTATATCCTGAATAATCTACACCTGGGGCTTTTTGAGAGTTTTGGCGCCATGCAGGAGAAGGGTTATTCCAAAATATTTTTTACCGATCCGCACAGCAAATTATTTTTTGTAAAACAGATTCTTGCCGGTGCTTTTATAACCGTTACCATGACGGGGATGGACCAGGAAATGATGCAGAAAAATATTTCCGTCAAATCACTCAAAGACTCACAAAAAAATGTGCTGTCGATGTCGGTTGTGCTGATGATGGCCATTTTTATCTTTCTGTTTCTGGGCGGATTACTGTACCTCTATGCCAACCAGTTGAACCTGGCTGTATCCGGCGACAAACTCTTCCCAACCATTGCGCTGGAACATATGCCCCCATTCGTTTCTGTTATTTTTATCATTGCGCTTATCTCGGCCCTTTTCCCAAGTGCCGACGGAGCGATTACGGCCCTTACTTCTACATTCTGTATAGATATTATTGGCATGCAGCGAAGAACAGATCTTAGTGATGAGCAGAAAAAGAAATGGAGGCAAAGGGTGCACCTTATTTTTGCAGGCATCTTCCTTCTTTTTGTCATGATGTTCAAATGGATCAATGACCCAAGTATGATTGGGTTATTGCTCAAAGTGGCCACATTTACCTATGGGCCATTACTGGGTCTTTTCACTTTCGGAATTTTATTAAAAAGAAAAGTAAAAGACCAGCTGGTTCCTTTTGTATGCATTGTATCGCCCATTCTTTGCTTTATCATCGACCGTTTTCAAAAGCAATTATTCGGCGATTTTGAGATTGGGCTGGAATTGCTGATCATCAACGGACTGATTACTTTTATTGGTTTATGGCTGGTTTCATCCAGGCCGGACGCAGCTGCTGAAACAATTGCCGCATAAACATAGTTCCGATTTTCTTTAATTATGGTCGATTCTAAACCCTTAATTATTTACTTTTGCCAATGGATTTGACTAACCCATTGGCAGTAGCTTATTCGGAGTATTTTACCAGTGCCGAAAGCAGCCTGCTTCAGGAAATCAATGAGCAAACCAGGCTGCACCATTCAATGCACCATATGCTGAGTGGCCAGGTACAGGGGCAATTTCTTGCCTTTATCAGTACTATACTGCAGCCTTCCAGCGTTTTAGAAATAGGCACATTTACCGGTTACAGTGCCCTTTGCCTGGCTGAGGGGCTTAAGAAGGATGGCAGCCTCCATACCATTGAATTAAGGGAGGAAGATGCAAAAACTGCCCTGGGCTATTTTAACAGATCGGCCAAACAGGGGCAGATACATTTGCATATTGGCAATGCAAAGGAAATTATACCGACATTAAATGCAGCATGGGAACTTGTTTTTATTGATGCAGACAAGACCGCTTATATCGATTATTATGAATTGATACTGCCCCGATTGAAAACCGGGGGCATTATACTGGCCGATAATGTGTTGTTTCATGGAGAGGTATTGAATGAAAACATTAATGGCAAGAATGCAAAAGCCATACATGCATTTAATGAGCATGTAAAAAATGATACCCGAACAGAGCAGGTTTTACTTACCCTCCGGGATGGATTGATGATGATAAAAAAGAAATAGAATGAAACAGTTTTTTTTATTGGCAGGCTTATTTTCTGTCAATTTTGTTTTAGCCCAGAAAGAAAAAGCACTTGCCTATATTGCTACTTACAAGGGTATTGCCATAGAGGAAATGATCAGGACCGGTGTGCCTGCTTCCATCAAACTGGCACAGGGCATACTGGAATCTCAATCGGGGGAAAGTGAGCTGGCAAAAAAGTCCAATAACCATTTCGGCATCAAATGCAAAACAGAATGGACAGGGGGCAGAACCTATCACGACGATGATGAAAGAGGGGAATGCTTCAGGGTATATAACACTGTAGAAGAATCTTATAAAGATCATTCCGATTTTTTAAAAAACCGCCCTAACTATGCGTCACTCTTTAAACTGGATCCCATTGATTATGAAGGATGGGCTTATGGTTTAAAAAAAGCAGGTTATGCAACCAGTCCCAGTTATCCGCAAAGACTGCTCAAAGTGATAAAAGACTATGATTTGCAACAATACAGCATGGAAGCGATTGGAAAAAAATCTCCTGCGGAAATTAGCCTTAACGGAGAAGGGCTAAAATCTGCCGGCGGAACAGAACGGCCAAAATTGATTGCAGAAACACTGACTGTTTCCACCAATAAAACCGGCGGATTTCCTTCGGGTGTTTTTACCATCAACCACTCGAAAGTAATCTTTGCACCCGGTGGTAGTTCTTTGCTGGCACTGGCCAATCAGTATGATCTGCCACTTGCAAAGCTGCTGGCCTTCAACGAACTGACAGATATGGATATCCTCGGCACTGACTGCCTGATTTTTCTTGAAAGAAAAATGAAAAAAGGAAGCTTTGACATCCATATGGCAAAAACAGGCGAAACACTGGAAACCATCAGTCAAACAGAAGGTATCAGATTGGAGAGCCTGCTTGAATACAATCAATTCGGGGCAGGTCATGTTTTACAAAGCGGAGATAAAATATATTTACGCAATACCGCCCCTTCACAGTTACTCAATGGGAAACCTTCTAAATAAATTAATTTTACCTACACAAATTATCTATATGCCAGTAATCAAAGTGCATGACAAAACATTTGTTCCTTACTTACCCGAAACAATTATTCTGGAGAAAGTAAAAGAGCTGGGAGCATTACTGAACAGGGATTACCAGGGCAAAAAACCTTTGTTTATAGCCATTCTCAAT
>JBDKLG010000002.1:0-12921 GCA_039795695.1 Bacteroidota bacterium | reverse complement strand
TCCCTGTTTATTTTAAGAACGATGGCAAAGCCTATCCTTATTACCTCAAAGATGAAATGGAATCACAGATCCCTTCCCTGAAGAAAAAATTTCTCCGCTATGACAGTTATGCGGGCAAGCCCATTGAAGAAATATTTTCCTCCGATCAATTGAACCAGGCAACTAAGCTTTCCGTAGAACAAACACAAACTGCTGTATTTATGAACGATGGCAAAGAGCAGTTTACCATGCAAGATTTGCCGATTATGGCCCAGTTAAGCCCCGTATATGGTATTGCCATCTGGGACATGAATGGAGATGGTAAAAAAGACATTTTTATGGGAGGAAATTTTTATGGACTCAAACCGCAAACAGGCAGATTGGACGCGGGTTTCGGCACTACCCTGATCAGCAACCCGATGGGCGGATATACTTACCTAAAACCAAAAGAATCCGGCTTATTGGTAAATGGAGAACTAAGGGATATCGCACTGATTAAATCGGCCGGAGGCGAAAAATTCATCATCGTTTCCATGAATAATGACCATTTGCATTTGTTCAGGAAAACCAAATAGCATCAATAAAAAAAAACTATGAAAGCATATTACTCGGGCTTGCTCTTAGTACTGCTCTTTGTGAACGCCGGCGCACAGCAAACCGCCGATGCCTGGAAGATAACTGCCAATAAAATAAATGCTTCGGGCTATTACGGCATAACCGTTGCGAATGGAATGATTGGCATCGTTTCCTCACCGGAACCTTTTAAGGTAAAGGATGTGGTACTGGCCGGAGCCTATGACCTATATGGACGCGGCAGGGTAAGCAATTTTCTGCGCAGCTTTAATTTGCTGAATATGCAGCTGGATATTGACGGTAAAAGGCTGGGAGCCGGCGATGCCCTGAATATGCAACAGGAACTGGATATGAAGCATGCGGCTTTTACCACATCTTTTGCATACGGCGATAAAGCCACTATCAGCTATACCTACTATTCATTGCGTCAATTGCCCTTTACTGTTTTGATGGATGTAACCATCACTGCCAAAAAAGACATTGCCCTTGGTACGGCCAGTGTAATGGAAGCGCCGGATGCATTGAAAGATGTGCAGAATTACTACAATGAAATTGACAGGCCACATGTGGTCATCAGCTTACTTACTTCTTCTGCCAAAAGCCCCACAGGAAAATTATCCATGTGTGCATCCAATACCTTTCTGTTTAGTGAACCCCATGGGCAGGAGCCAAGGGTGATACATGAAATGTGGGACAATAACATGCACCTCATGAAATTCAGTAAAAAAATAAAAGCAGGCGAATCCTATCGCTTCTCCATTGCCGGAAGCTCCATCACATCGGCACAGCACGATGATCCCCTGAACGAGGCAGAACGTATGACCATTTTTGCCAAACTGGAGGGAAGAGAAAGACTCATCAATTTTCACAACAAAGCATGGGACAAACTATGGCAAAGCGATATCATTATTGAGGGAGATGAACAGGCACAGCAGGATATACACAGCATGCTATACCATTTGTATTCATTTGTGCGCGAAGGTACCGACATGAGCCCCTCACCAATGGGATTAAGCGGGCTGGGCTACAATGGACATGTTTTCTGGGACACAGAACTATGGATGTATCCTTCCATCCTGGTTTTACAGCCCGAAATGGCCAAAAGCCTTGTAGAGTACCGGTTTCAACGCTTGAACACCGCAAAGAAAAATGCTTTTAACCACGGATACAAGGGAGCCATGTTTCCCTGGGAAAGTGCCGGAACCGGGGTAGAAGAAACACCTGTATGGGCATTGAGCGGGCCTTTTGAACACCATATAACCGCCTGTGTAGGCATTGCTGCATGGAATTATTACTGTGTTACCCAAAACAAGGAATGGCTCAGAGAAAAGGGCTGGCCGGTAATGAAGGAAGTGGCAGATTTCTGGGCAAGCAGGGTAGAAAGAAATGGCCCCGGGAAATATGATATCAACAATGTAGTTGCTGCCGATGAATGGGCCGAAAATGTAGACAACAATGCATGGACCAATGCTTCTGCGAAAGCAGTTTTACAATATGCCACAGAAGCAGCAAAATTACTTGGCATTACGCCCGATCCCGATTGGATGCATGTGGCAGGCAATATCCCCATTTTAAAAATGAGCAATGGCATTACACAGGAACATGCCACCTACCGGGGTGAGGGAATTAAACAGGCAGATGTAAACCTGCTGGCCTATCCTTTGAAAGAAGTGAAAGATCCCGTACAAATTAAAAAAGACCTTGACTATTATTCCGCGCGGGTTCCCAACGAGGGAACTCCTGCAATGACGCAGGCCATATTTGCTTTATTATATGCCAGGCTGGGAGAAGGCGAAAAAGCCTATCAGTTTTTTCAGGATGCATATATTCCCAACTTAAATCCGCCATTCAGGGTAATCGCAGAAACCAAGGGGGGAACCAATCCTTATTTTGCTACGGGAGCAGGGGGAATTGTGCAAACTTTATTGATGGGTTTCGGAGGCCTGGAAATTACCCCACAAGGGATTATCCAGGTACCAGCTAGCCTGCCAAAACACTGGAAAAGCTTGAAAATCACAGGAGTAGGGCCGGAAAAGAAAATCTTTTCCGTGAAATAATGAATTGTGTTAATTTCACACATCCTGAAAAAAATTGCTTCCATACTACTCTTGGGAATACTCCTCTTTAATGCAGGCGGGTATCACCTCTTTACCAACTATCTGGAAAGCAGGGCCGATAACCTTTTGGAAGCCAGTTTGGACGAAAACAATTATAACGAAGCCGACCTGCTGCACATCAAAGTAGCAGCCAATCTCCCTTATTACACCAATGCCCCCGAATTTGAAAGGGTAAACGGTGAAATAGACATCAACGGAATACACTACAAATACGTAAAACGCAGAATGTACAACGATTCTGTGGAATTATTATGTATTCCCAATATTGCCAAAACCGGACTGGAAAACGCAAGAAACGATTTCTACCGGCTGGCCAACGACCTTGTATCGAATAACAATTCTTCTAAAAAATCAACCGGCAATCATTCTCACACAAGCAAGTTCTCTGTACAGGATTTTACAGATGACCATCATTGCTTTTCCTGGCAGTTTTGGAATGAAGGTCTTTCCGCAAACCGGTATTCGGGAAATTCTGCTGATCTGGTGACTGCATTTTTAGGCCGGCTGGAAAAGCCGCCACAGGCTTAATTGGTTATTAAACAACCGATTTATTCTCCCTTAATTTATTAGCAATATGAAAAGACTCCTCATGGGTCTTTGTGCTGTGTTAAGCCTTACCGCATGTAAACAAAACATCGAGTACAAAGCTTACCTGCACAATCCGGCTTTATTTAGTCAGACCGCACACGAATTGAATACAGTGGTAATGGGAAACAATTTCCCGCCCATGGTTGCCTCACGCAATTATGCTTATGCAGCCATCGCAGCTTACGAAGTAATGGCTTATGGTTATCCTGAACAGTACCAGAGTCTGGCAGGGCAATTGAATGGCTTAAAAACCATTTCAGTGCCTGCAAAAAATCAGGAAGCCGACCTGGAACTGGCGTCCTTACTGGCTTATATCAAAGTAGGGGAAGCCGTTACTTTTCCGGAAGGAAGTATGCAATCATACAAAGACAGTATTTTAACAATAGCCCGCAACAAAGGACTTTCCGGCGCAACAGAAAAAGCCTCACAGTTATTGGCAGATAGCGTGGGTGCTTCCATTATTCGCTGGAGCAAAAAAGACAATTACCTGGAAACAAGGGGCGCTGAGAAATATACGGTGAAAGACATACCCGGAAGATGGGTTCCCACACCACCTTTGTATGCATCTGCGGCAGAACCACACTGGAAAGAAATTCGCCCGATGGTGATAGACAGTGCATCAATTTTTGCGCCGCCACCACCTCCTGATTTTAATATTAACGACAAGAACAGTAAATATTATGCTGAAGTGATGTCCATCAAAAAAGCAGTTGACTCATTAACACCGGAACAAAAACATATTGCTGAATTCTGGGATGACAATCCTTTTAAAATGAATGTAACCGGACATGTGATGTTTGGCAGTAAAAAATTTTCGCCTCCCGGCCACTGGATGAGTGTGATTGGCATTGCAGCAAAGCAGGCCAAACTGGACTATGCAGCCACCGTGCATGCATTTGCCAAAACAAGTATTGCTTTGTTTGATGCTTTTATCCAGTGCTGGTATGTGAAATACCAATACAACACGGTTCGTCCGGAAACCGTTATCAACAAATACATGGATCCCAACTGGCGGCCTTATTTACAAACGCCGGCATTTCCTGAATATACCTGCGGACACTCAACCATATCTTCCGCAGCTGCTGAAGCTTTGACCAGTGTATTTGGCGATAATTTTGCATACACGGATTCAACCGAACTTGAATTTGGAATTCAGAACCGATCCTTCCAATCATTTCGTGCAGCAGCAGAGGAAAACAATTGGGCCCGTTTTTATGGCGGATTGCATTTTCACAATTCCTGTATTGTAAGTACAGATATTGGCAGAAAAGTTGGTCAGCTGGTAGTTGACCGCTTGAAAATGAAAAAATAGTTTAGTAAACCATTCCTAACCTTACTTATTTAACCTATAATGAAATCATTCTTATTAATACTCACCAGCATATTTGTCACGAGTCAATATGCCAATTCGCAGGGTTGTGTAGCCATACGAAGTGTAGGAGGTGTATGCACCATGGATCACATGAACCATATCAACAAGGATTCAGCAGCACCGGCCTGGATGTTCAGTATGAATAACCGTTACTTTGAATCGTTCCGCCATTTTGTGGGAACAGATGAGCAAAAGCAAAGAGTAGATGGCGGTACAGAAGTAATCAACCATGCCTATTCAATGGACCTTGGCATGGTTCGTAATTTAAATGATCGCTGGTCACTTGCCCTCTATGCCCCCATCATATCCAATACTCGCTCTTCTTTATACGAGCATGGCGGAAAGGAAAGACATAGCACCCAATCATTTGGCCTGGGCGATATCAGGGCCGTAGCTTATTACTGGTTGTTGAACCCTGCTAAAAGCATGAAAGGAAATATCCAGGCCGGCATGGGCATCAAATTGCCCACAGGCGATTTCCGTTACCAGGACAGGTTTTATACAGCAACAGCAGGGGTTACCGTAATGGGTCCCGTGGATCAATCCATTCAGCTGGGAGATGGTGGAACAGGCTTTACCACCGAATTGAATGCCTACTATAATTTATCACGCAGCATCAGTGTGTACGGAAACTTTTTTTACCTCATCAATCCGCGTGAACAAAATGGGGTGTCTACCGCAAGGGGGGGAACGCCTTCTGCATCTTCTATTTTGTATGGGAGCGATGTGATGAGTGTGCCCGATCAGTACATGTACCGCTTTGGGGCCAATTTTACTACAAAGCAGTTAACCCTTACCGCAGGTTTGAGAAAAGAATGTATACCGGTGTATGATTTGATTGGCGGCAGCAATGGTTTCAGAAGACCGGGCTATGTGGTTTCTGTTGAACCCGGAATCACTTATGCATTAAGAAAAGTGAATCTCTATGCTTACGTACCTGTTGCCATTGTGCGCAACCGTACACAAAGCGTTCCGGATAAAATCAGAACAGATATTACCGGGGTATATGCCCAGGGCGACGCAGCATTTGCAGATTATGCAGTGAATATCGGGTTTTCCGTACGCTTTTAATTTTTTCGTTGAGGATTATGCAATAACCTGAACGGGTTATTGCATAACCTTTTTGCCGGTACTCATTTTCTTATAAAATGAAGCCTATGAAAAATGCTGTAAGAGAATTTAGTGCTATTTCTCCTGTAATATTGGAACATCCTCATCCCCCCTGCAATACTGCTTTCCCATACCGGCTTTGGTTGGAATGGGATCGGTACCCGCTAATGGGGCATTGGTTAACCTGAAACAGGTGTGGAGGGTATTTAGGCCCAAAGCAAAAAAAGCTTTCGCTAAACAGGCCGCCGCTTACACCAAACTGGGTGCATCATTAACCGATAATTGGTATCTTTCCTGAAATAATTGAGCAGCCGCCCAACCCGCCATGATACAGCAAAGCACGCTAAAGAAATTGTCCGAAGTTCTGGGATTAAGTATTTCTACCGTGTCCAGGGCATTAAAAGATCACCCGGATATATCGGAAAAAACAAAAGCCAGGGTAAAGGAATTGGCTACGGCCATGGAATATGAGCCCAATAGCTTTGCGGTTCAGCTCAGAACAAAACACAACAAGGTTTTAGGTATCCTGGTTCCTACCATCAATAATTTTTTTTACGATTCTTTTATTGCGGCGGTTGAAGAAGAAGCAAGGGTACAGGGTTATTCCGTTTTAATTATGCAGTCGAGGGACGACCTTGAAATCGAAAAAAACAACCTCAACCTTTTCAGGAAAAACCAGATAGCCGGCCTCTTTGCTTCCATCTCTATTGGAACAGAAGACCTGGGCCCTTTTGCAAAAATGCAGGAACTGAATATACCGGTTGTTTTTTGCGACAGGGTGCCCGTACATGCACCCGGGAACAAAGTTTGTATGGCAGATACCGATTCTGCAAGAATGGCCGCAGAAACAATTATCAAAAAAGGGAAAAAAAATGTGCTGGCATTGTTCGGGCATCCCAAACTGAGTATTACCCAAAAAAGGCTGGAAACATTTAAGGAAAGCTTTGCAACCAGGGCCCCCAATACCAAAATAACCTATGGTTTTCCCGAGCATGCCGAGCCTTCGCGTTTGCTGGTATTGGAACAGCTCGATGGAAATAACCGGCCCGATGTCATTTTCTGCATGGGCGATTTAATTTTGATGGGAGTGATGTATGCCATCCATGCAAAAAAACTCAGGGTGCCCGAAGACATAGCCGTCATCAGCATCAGCAACGGACTCCTGCCCAATTTATACGACCCCAAAATTACCCATATCGAAACCAGCGGGTACAAACTGGGTAAACAGGCTTTCCTGCAAATGATGGCTTCCCTGCAGAACCCCTCCATCATTGAAGAAGTGGTGGTAGATTCTGTACTAATTGAAGGTGGGTCTATTTAATCATTGCCTTTTTCTCATTTACGCCATCCGGATTATCCTGGCAATACCCTTCCTCATCTGTGTTTCTCTGTGCAATCTGTGGCAAAATCTACCAATAAAATATGGCCACAGATCACACTGAATAACACAGATTTTGTTAAAGTAGCAATGCCAACAAACTAACCAATCCCATCATTTAGGAGCCTTAAGCGTTTCGTTTTAATTTTAACCGTCAGTGATTTAGCAACAATAACAGGTGCAAATAATCAATACCCCGCTTCCAACACATAAAAAGCATAGGGCTCCAGAATCAGGTATTCATGGTCGGCGCCTACCGTAATTTTTTTTTCTGTCCAGTGGTCATACAGTTCCGCCGGAATTGCACCATCTTCCTTAAAAGCATACCAGGTAATATAAGCGGCTTTTCTGCTGAAATTAAAAAGACAATATAATTTTTCACTGCCCCTTGTTCTCAGAAACCCTGCAACATGAATATTGTGCGGACTAAGCCAGCGAAGGTTTTTATGGTCGCTCAATACCGGCAGGCTTTTTCTCAATTGCAGCAGCTTCTTCGTGGCCGAAAAAATAGCTGCTTCCATGGTTCCCGGCTCATGTATTTTTTCATTCTTTTCCCAGTCAATCAATGGCCTGTGCATCCACCTGTTGTCATAGCTTTTGCCTGCATCGTTTAAATAAGTATAATCATTGGTATGTCCTGTTTCATCTCCATAAAACAACATGGGAATACCACCAATAAAAAAACTCATGGCCTGCATCAAAAGAATTTTTTTAACGGAGAGCGCTATTTCAGCCTGGTCGCCCGCTGCCATTGCTTTCTCCAGTCCGCACAAAGATGCCAGTGAGCCGCTGATCCTGGCATCCTGTGTTTTTGGATTTACCGAAAACAAAGCACCGGAAGCCGGTGAGCCGGGGTGATTGCCCGCGTAATAATTTTTTAAATATTTTCTGTGTTCATAGGCATTAAAGCCGGCAGCACCAATACTGGCGTCTTCAAAGCCCAGGCCAATATCATCGTGGCAACGGGTATAAGTTATCCAGGTATTGCCAAATGGTTTTTGTAAAAGGTCCTGCTGTGCTGCCAGCATTACCCTTGTATCGCCTGTGGCCAGGGCATCCCATTGCAGGGCCATCTGTGTTGCATGATAAGCCACATCACATTCTTTGCCCGTATACAATCCTGAACCAAAATATTTCATGATTTCTTTGGGTGCCACAATGGCTTCTCCCAGCAAAGCCATTCCCGGTGCAGCTACCTGCACGCATTGTTTGATTAAGCGGAGCAGGCTATGTGCTTGCGGTAAATTCTGGCAGCTGGTACCCAACTGCTTCCAGATAAAAGCCGGTGCATCAATACGCAAAATATCTACGCCCAGATTGGCATAGAAAAAAATGGTTTCCAGCATGGCATTGAATACAGCGGGATTGGTGTAGTTCAAATCCCATTGGTAATCATGAAAAACCGTCATCACCCATTTCCGGCATTCTTTTACATAGGTGAAATTGCCCGGAGAACTTTCCGGAAATATTTCCGGCATGGTTTGATCAAACTGATCGGGGATGTTTCGGTTGTCATACATATAAAAATAGTCCTGGTAAACCGGATCTCCTTTTTTGGCTTTTTCGGCCCATTCATGGCGATGGGAAGTGTGGTTCAATACAATATCAATCATCAGGAACAGGTTCTTTTGCTGCATTTCTTTTTGCAGCAACTGCAGGTCCTGCAGGCTCCCGAAGCGAGGGTCTATTTTTCTAAAATCGGCTACGGCATAACCTCCGTCACTTTCACCGGGCGGGCTTTCAAACAAGGGCATCAGGTGTAAAAAATTTACGCCCAGTTCGGTAAAATAACCAAGTTTTTCAGGCAGCTGTTTCAATGTTCCGCAAAAACGGTCAACATACAAACTCATGCCCGTAAGCTCATTGCTTAAAAACCAGTTACCTTTTTCTTCCTTTGCATCATCCTTGTTTATTAATGCTGCCGGCCTTGCCAGGTGGGCTTCAATAATGATTTGTATGAGCTGTTCGAAAGCCATTGCCTGCTGTGGATGGTTGCCATACAATTCAGCGAATAAGCGATTGATGGCAGAACTGTTGGCCAATAGCCGGGTAAAAAATAAGCGGTCTTTTCCTGCAATATCGAGCCGGTTTTTTTCGCAGCTGTTGTTGATGATTTTATATAAGGGATAATGGTACACGCTTAATAATTTCTATTGAAAAATCTGGTTGTTTAAATGTTTGAATGCTTCCATGGCTCCCAGGTATTCACAGGTTCTTGCACCTGCTTTATTGGCATTGGTAACCAGTTTTTTCCACTGGCTTAATGGTAAAGACCGGATGCCTGCTAAATTTTTATCGCTTAGCTGGTATAACAGTGCCCCTACAAATGCATCGCCGGCCCCTGTGGTATCAACGGGTACCACAGGTATGCTGGCTACAATGGTGGTGGTATCGTCAAAGCCAAGCAGGGTGCCATCTTTACCCAATGTGATGGTAAATACGGCATTTGTTTTCTCCAGTAAAACAGTAGCCGCATCTGCCACGGAATTGGCCCCGGTAAGCAGGATGGCTTCCTCATCGCTCAGTTTAAAATAATGACAGGCTTTTAAAAAATCCCATGACTGGTCAATAAAGGATTGCGTTTGCTTATTGAATAGCAGGTGACGGTAATTGGGGTCAAAGCTGATAAAAATGTCTTTCTCCAAAGCCCTTGTCAGCAGGCTGCGGTAAGCAGCCTGTAAAGGGCCGGGGAGAAATCCGGTGGCCGAACCAAAATGAATGATTGAAACATTGCTAAGATCGATGGCATCAACTTCTTCCTGGGTAAGTGCTCCATCGGCACCCCTGTTAAAAACAAAATCACGTTCACCATCTTCCATCAGCGAAACAAAGGCGAAACTGGTAAAATGCGTGGGGTCCTGCAGCATCCATTTGGTAGAAACGCCAAATTCCTGCATCACTGCGATCAATTGTTTACCAAAGGGGTCATTGCCCACTTTTGCAACAAGCTCCACTTCTCCGCCAAGTGCCGCAATAGCCGCTGCCACATTGGTTGGGGCCCCACCGGGTTTTTTTAAAAAATTGTTTCCTTCAGACAGGGAACTACCCTTATCTGTACAAATCATATCTATCAGGGCTTCGCCAATACAGAGAACTTTCATCAGATTTTTTTTTGATAAGAAATAGCTTTTTGCGAATCAGGCATCAGCTGGTTCAGCATGCAAACAACCCATATGCTCAATGTCCTCCGGGTCCTCCCAAAACCATCTCCTCTTCTTTTACCGGCGATGTTTTAATCAACATGGTTGCCAAACAGGCCAGCAGCAACAATATTCCGCCAAAACGAATGGCTTTACCCGGGTCATTATCCAGAAAATGTTCCAGTATATAACCAAAACTGGTTGTTTGCAGAATCATGGGAATTACAATCATCATATTAATAATACCCATATACACACCGTACCTTTCTTTTGGAATGGCATTAACCACCATTAAATAAGGAACGCCCATCATACTGGCCCAGGCAATGCCAAAACCCGTCATAGGTGCAAACAGCAGGTATTTGTTTTCAATTTGCGGGAAGATGATCAAACCTATGCCTGCCATCAGTAAACAGGCAATGTGTACGGTTTTTGGGCTGAATTTTTTTGCCAGGTAAACCAATCCGAAAGCAGATAAAAAAGTAATGATATTATACCAGCCGTTAACCAATCCTGCCCATCCCACTGCTTCTTCATAGAGTTGCGGGTTTTTGGCGGGACTTGTTTTCCAGACAGACTGGGCAATACTCTTGGAAGCGTTTTGCCAATAGCAGAAAAGTGCATACCATTGAAACAGGTAAACCAGTGCCAGCTGCCACATTACTTTGGGCATGTCTTTGATGGCTTCAAAAATTTCAATAAAAGGCCCTAAAAAAGTTTTTTTGTTTGCTTTCAAAGCCGCCAGTTCTTCGGCACTTGGTGGTATTTCCGGTGTTTTACTGATCGACCATAATACGGAAGAAATAGAGCAAACAGATCCCAAAAAGAAAGAGCCAAATACCCAATATGGAATCTGCCCGTGCGACTGTTTCAGGAAAGCCAGTTTCTGAAAGGCAAAAAGAGAAATATTGGCGAGGGTAATTCCCAGGCCTGTGAAAAAACTCTGTGTTAAAAAGCCGGTTGCATGCTGGGTGGGAGGAAGCTTATCGGCAATAAAAGCGCGATAGGGCTCCATGGCAGTATTATTGGCAGCATCCAACACCCATAATAAGCCTCCCGCCATCCACAAAGAACTGCTGAAGGGATAGATAAACAGGCAAAGACTGCAAAATAAAGCGCCAATAAAAAAATAAGGCTTCCGTCTCCCGAAGCGGGGATGCCATGTTTTATCACTCAAAGCGCCAATAATGGGCTGAATCAATAATCCCGTCATCGGTCCTGCTAAATTCAGTAATGGAATCTGGTCAGGTTTTGCACCCAGAAAATCATAAATGGGATTAACGGCACTTTGTTGTAGTCCAAAACTGTACTGGATTCCAAAAAAGCCAACATTCATGTTAATAATCTGCAGGAAGCTTAAGCGGGGTTTGAGCAATGACATGGCAATCGGTTGGTTAGATGATTCTAAAAATAGGTAAATCCTGCTGTAAAAACTGTTGGTTTAGAAGGTATTCGGTAAATCTGAAAAACTGAAATCGTTACCGGGAACGTTTGCGTAGAAAAAAAATCATTTTCCCTTTATCTGTTGTCTTTATAGATGTAGCATTGGGTTCATATGAAATGCCCGTTTTCCCGAAAATGAGGCTGTCTTAAAAAGACCCATGACGATTAAAATGCCTGCCATGACTGCTAAACAGAAATCCTGCTGTTTAATGTCCTCTATCAAGGAGGCTACGCTTCATTTACTACCTATTTTAATATTAACCCAAACTTTCCTGATTGTTTAAATCGATTTCGTATGCTTATGAAAAAAATAAACCTGTGCCTACTGCTGCTGTTAGGATCTTTTCTTTTCCAGCAGGACTCTTTATTTGCACAGGAGAAAAAAATTGAAGTCAAAGGTAAAATAACCGGCACCGACAGCCAGCCATTGGAAGGGGTAAGTGTTTCAGTAAAAGGACAGGCAGAGGGTGCGGTAACCAATAAAAACGGACAATACAGCATCCAGGTGGCCAATGGGAAAGCTACCCTCAGTTTCTCCTTTGTGGGCTATGGCACACACCAGGAAGCGCTGAATGGCAGAACCTTATTGAATGTGTCGTTGGTGGCTGAAGTAAAATCCGGGGAAGAAGTAGTTGTCATCGGTTACCAGTCAATCAAAAGAAAAAACCTGCTGGCATCGGTTTCAAGTGTTAGTGCCAAAGACCTGAAAGACGTGCCCATTAATTCGGCTGCCGAAGCATTGAATGGCCGCCTGGCAGGGGTTACTGCTTCTACAGCAGAGGGTTCTCCTGATGCGGAAGTACGTGTGAGAATACGCGGGGGTATGTCGATAACAGGAGACAATTCGCCTTTGTATATCGTAGATGGGGTACAGGTAGAAAATGGACTTTCTGCCCTTTCTCCACAAAATATTCAAACAATTGATGTGCTGAAAGATGCTGCCGCAACAGCCATTTACGGTGCAAGGGGTGCCAATGGCGTAATCGTCATTACCACCAAAAGCGGCAGACCGGGGAAATTGCAATTAAGTTATAACGGATTTGTAGGCGTAAAAAATCTTGCCAGAAAATTACAGGTATTAGATCCTTATGATTATGTGGTTTATCAATCAGAAAGGTCCAGGGGAAGCAGTACCGACAGTGCCACATTTACCAAAAATTTTGGAACAACCTGGGATACTTTGAACAACTACAAAAATGTACCGGTTGTAGACTGGCAGGA
>JBDKLG010000001.1:0-19031 GCA_039795695.1 Bacteroidota bacterium | reverse complement strand
TATCAAGTGAAGAAGTTGCTTCATCCAGAATAAGGATGGGAGGGTTTTTTAAAACGGCACGGGCAATGGTTAATCGTTGTCTTTCTCCTCCGCTAAGCTTATTTCCCCTGTCGCCGATATTCGCATCAAAACCCTCTTCTTTTTGCCGAATAAACTGAATCGCATTGGCTACTTTAGCGGCATCTTCTATTTGTGTTAGGGAAACATCATCTACACCCAAGGCAATATTATTGGCAATGCTGTCATTGAATAAAATGGGTTCCTGTGTTACAATACCCATTAAACCCCGAATGGAATGAAGCGAATAGTTTTTGATATTTATTCCGTCAATCAGTAATTCACCGCTGCTTACATCATGAAAACGCGGAACCAGATCGGCCAATGAACTCTTGCCGGCGCCCGAAGAACCAACCAGGGCAACGGTTTTACCCTTTTCAATTACCAGGTTGATATGCTTTAAGATGACTTTGTCGTCATAGGCAAAGGATACATTTTTAAACTCGATACTTTTTTGGAAGGCAGGTATGGCAATGGCATCGGGCTTGTCGGTAACAGTAATGGGAGCACTTAATATTTCCTCGATCCGCTGAATAGCAGCACTCCCTCTTTGTGCGTTATAAAAGGCGGTGGATAAGGACTTAGCCGGATTGATGATTTGCGTGAAGATCAGAATATACGTGATAAACCCATCGGCCCCCAAACCGGCTTCATGGTTTAAAACAAGCTTGCCCCCAAACCACAAGATGCAGGATAAAACCAATACGCCCATAAACTCCGACATGGGGGAAGCAAGGTCTCTGCGGAAATTCATTTTATTACGCAACTGGTTGAGCTGCTCATTTGTTTGAAAAAATTTCCCGCGCAATATTTTCTCTGCATTAAAAGCTTTGATTACCCTTAGTCCTCCCAGTGTTTCATCCAGTATCGACATCAGTGAACCAAGCTGTTCCTGTGAGGCGGTGGATTGTTTTTTGAGCGAGCGGCTCACCCTGCCAATAATGAAACCGGTTAGTGGCAGCAATACCAATAGAAAAAGAGAAAGTACGGGGCTAAGAGAAACAAGGTAAATCAAAATGATCAGGATATTCAGCGGGTCCCTTATCAGGCCTTCCAGTGTACTCATCACACTCCATTCCACTTCATTGGCATCATTGCTCATTCTGCTGATGATATCACCTTTGCGCTGTTCGGTAAAAAAACCAATGGGCAGTTCCAGTATCTTGGCATAGAGATCTGAGCGGAGTTTGGTCATTACATAATTGCGCATGGGGGCCAATACCCTGAATGAAAGGTAGGTAAACAGGTTCTTGAAAAAAATGGAAACAATGATGATGAGGCAGATGGCGCCCAAAGCATACACCACCCCGTGTATTTCAATAAACTGGCTAATGATGTATTTTAAATAACCCAGCACGCCATTGGCCGTGAATGCCCATTTGGGCTTAACCGCAATCAGTTTTTCCGTTCCAAATAACATCTGTAAAAAAGGGGCCAGCATGGCCAGTGAAACCAGCGAAAAAATGATGGATAAAATATTGAACAACACATACAGTACAATGTTCTTTTTCTGGCTCCTGAGGTAAAAAAGTATGCGTGAAAATCGCTTCATAAAAGGTTATAACTTAAAAACGCAACAAAGTAAGTAATTTTGTAGCCAATCAACTATTTGAATATGGAGGAAACTAAGCGTCAGCGGCAGGTGGCAGGGGCCATACAGGAAGAATTAAACGATATATTCAGGCATTTGGGCCTCAATATGATTGATGGGGGCATGGTATCCATCTCTTCTGTAAAAGTTACTCCCGACTTATTGGAACTGCGTATTTACCTGAGTTTATTCCAGGTAAAAGACCCAAAAAATGCCATGAAAACAATCGAATCGAGGGCCTGGGAAATTAAAAAAGAACTCGCTAATCGGGTAAAACACCAGCTCCGCAGAATTCCGGTTTTGCAGTTTTACCTGGATGATACACTTGACTATGTGTTTAAAATGGAAGAAATTTTCAAAAAAATCAGGGAAGAAAAAAAACCGGACAGTGAAAACGAATAGTGCTGCAAATAGTTATTGATTCATTCTCAATCCTTTAATTGCATTCCTTGAACCTCCTATTTGCATGGCGCTATTTCAGGTCAAAAAAATCGACCAATGCAGTTAATGTAATTGCATGGATTAGCATGACGGCAATTGCAGTTGGTTGCGCCGCACTCATCATTGTTTTAAGCGTATTCAATGGCTTTGAAGGTTTGGTAAAAGGTTTGTATGCCGATTTCTATGCCGATATGCGCATTGTTCCTGCCCGGGGTAAAACATTGCATATTTCCGATTCGGCCATTCAAAAAATTAAAACTACTGCAGGTGTGACTGCATTAAGCTTTGTTGCGGAAGAAAAAGCGGTATTGAGCGGAGCTTTGCAAACCATTGTTTCTATCAAAGGAGTTGATACAGGGTATACCGGCATTACAAAAATCAGTGCTGCCAAACACATCCCCAGGGGAAAATTTGATCTGGGCTCACTGGCCAATCCTAAGCTGGTGGTTGGTGCCGGTATTGAAAATGCAGCCGGCATTGAAATTGAAAAAAACCTTGCTACGGCAACTCTTTATCTTCCCAACCGTGAAGCAAAAAGACTGACCAATGAAGATGGGCTGAATTCATTCAGCGTAACACCCTCCGGTACATTTATGGTACAGCAGGATTTCGATAATAAGTATGTATTCAGTAACCTCCCTTTTGTGAAGTTTATGCTTAGCATGGCTCCTGATGAATTCAGTTCTATTGAAATGGGCATCGCCGGCAACCCTGACCGGGTTAAAAAAGATTTACAGAAGCAATTGGGTAAAGATTTTTTAGTTGAAACAAGGTATGAACAAAACAAAACCTTGTATGCAGTAATGCAGGTGGAAAAATGGGTTATTTATGGCATACTCGCCCTCATCTTAGTGGTAGCCGCATTCAATATGGTTGGGGCATTAACCATGCTGGTACTTGAAAAACAAAAAGATATTGCTGTATTAAAAGCCATGGGTGCCCATGACAGCCTGATTCAAAAAATATTTTTAAGCGAGGGATTATTGCTTGCCGCTATTGGTGGAGGAACAGGTATTATACTGGCCAGTTTTATTTGCTGGCTGCAGATACATTTTCACCTGATAAAACTGGGTGGCAATACTTTTATCATCGATTATTACCCTGTTCAAATAATTGCCACAGATTATTTACTGGTACTTGTTACCGTTTCCCTGATTGCCATTGCCGCTTCCTGGATACCGGCACGCAAAGCAGGGCAACAGGTGTTTTCCCTCAAAAGTTAGTTTATCTTTCCTGCCAGCGAATAAGCAGCCTCTTTAAGTACAGGTAAGCCAGATGCAGTTCCGGCCCTGATTGCGGATGGGCTTAGTGCATATCCATTTTGTAAACAGGGATTGAATAAAAAACCGCAGACATGCAGATTTGTTTGGAACCGATCTGTATGTCTGCGGTAAAAAAATAGTTGAAACCCTTACAGCTTAATAATCTCCCAGTGTTTCGGGTAACTGTGCCAAAGCTTTTGCCAATTGTTCATCATTTGGGGCGATCCCATGCCATTCATGACTTCCCTCCATAAAATCAATGCCTTTACCCATTTCAGTTTTCATGAGTATACAGATTGGCTTGCCCTGTCCGGTCATTGATTTGGCTTTATCCAGCATCTTAACAGTATCATCCATATCGTTGCCATTCATTTCAAGTACGGTCCAGTTAAAAGCTTCAAATTTTGCCGCTAAATTATCCAGCCCCATTACCTTCTTGGTAGGCCCGTCAATTTGCTGGCCATTCCAGTCAATGGTAGCAATCAGGTTATCAACTTTGTGGTGAGCTGCAAACATGATGGCTTCCCAGTTCTGGCCCTCATCCAGTTCTCCATCACCATGCAATGAAAATACAAGGTGGGTATCGCCGTTTAGTTTTTTGGTAAGTGCGGCTCCGATAGCAACACTCATTCCCTGCCCCAGGGAACCGCTTGCTATTCTGATGCCGGGCAGGTGTTCATGTGTGGTAGGGTGTCCCTGCAGCCTTGTATTGATTTTTCGAAAACTGGCAAGTTCTTTCACATCAAAATATCCTGAACGGGCCAAAGCCGAATAATAAACAGGAGAAATATGTCCGTTAGAAAGGAAAAAAAGATCCTCAGATTTCCCGTCCATTTTGAAATTGGTATCATGCTTCATCACCTGAAAAAAAAGTGCCGCAAAATAATCGGCACAGCCAAGGGAACCTCCGGGGTGACCGCTTTGCACACCATGAACCATTCTAACAATATCACGCCTCATTTGCGTAGAAATATTTTGTAATTCCTGTATACTGGCCATAACTGATTTTTGTATGGCTGCGAAGATAGGGAGTTTGGGAATATGCTTGTTGCTTTGGCGGCTTATTAGGGTGGCCCCGGCTTAAATTAATGACAATAAGGGTTTTACACAAACCATGCCACCTCCGCAAAACCCATCAGCAGGTAAGCCAATAAACCATTAATTTTGCAAAGTTAAAAAACAAGCTATGTCAGAAGAATTACAAATGATCGTGGATGAAACGGAAGATACCATGCGCAAAGCCATTAATCACCTGGAAGTGGAATTAACCAAAATAAGGGCAGGCAAAGCCAATCCATCCATGCTTGATGGCATCAATGTAGATTATTATGGATCACCCACCCCCATTGCCCAGGTAGCCAATGTAAGCGTACTGGATGTGAGAACGATCAGTATCCAACCCTGGGAGAAAAACATGCTGCAGCCCATTGAAAGGTCTATTATGCAGGCGAATATCGGGGTTACCCCACAGAACGATGGCAACCAGATCAGGCTATTTCTTCCCCCTCTAACAGAGGAGAGAAGAAAGGAACTGTTCAAAAAAGCCAGTGCCGAAGGGGAACATTCGAAAGTGGCCATCAGAAATATCCGGCGAGATTCGATAGAGCAGGTAAAAAAACTGGAAAAAGACGGCTTGAGTGAAGATGCTGCCAAAGACGGAGAAAAAAATATCCAGGAAATAACAGACAGGTTTATTGTGCTTGTTGACAAGCACCTTGCGGCAAAAGAGAAGGAAATGATGGCAGTATAATTTTTTTAATCCGGGGCAGGCTATCAAGTAAATGATTCCCCGCTCCGGATTCCTTATTTTCTGTTTACCAGATACACACCTCCCAATATAATTCCGAGGCAGCCGATCTGAAAAAGGCTTACCTGTTCACCACCCCATACACCCCATAATACGGCCACAAAAGGTATTCCATAAGTAACCATGGATGCAAACAGGGTACCCGCACGTTTTACCAGCATATAAAATAAAATGGAGGCAATCGCAGTGCCAAATACCCCCAGAATGAAAGAAGCAAGCGATGACCATATATATTCCGATTGCAGCAAGGGTAAGGAGAAATATCCGGTGAAATAGAGGATGATGGTGGTGGGAATGATTAAAAATACAAATGCTACCGAGGCAATATTCAAGGATCCGATTCCATGCATATGACGGCCCACCATATTTACATTGATGCCATAGAAAAGGGTAGCCAGCATTACCAGTAAAGGATAGGATAAGTTGTCGGTAGAAAAACTGCCCCCGGGCATCATCAATAAACTCAAGCCTACAAAACCAATAATTACCCCCAGTATTTTTTGACCGCTTGCTTTTAACTGAAAAAAGCCAATACCCACAAGGATGGTAAAAAGAGGAGTTAATGCATTTAAAATACCTGCCAGTGAACTGTCAATTTTTGTTTCGGCAATACAGAATAAATAAGCGGGAAAAAAACTTCCCAATAAGCCGGATAATATCACCAATGCCCATTTATTCCTGGGTATTTGTTTCAGCGCCTTGTATGCAAAGGGAATTAGCACCAATCCTGCACTAAAAATCCTGATGGAAGCTACCTGGTAGGGACTCAGCCGATGCATCCCTGCTTTCATTAAAATAAAAGAGCTGCCCCAGATCAACGATAAAATACAGAACAGGCCCCAGTTAATTAATTTATCTCTCAAATCTTTTTTTGGCCAAAGTTGGTGTTTTTACAAAAGCAAAAGGATAATTTTAAGGAAACTTATTTAAATGGCTACGATACATCTTGCCAAAATCAGTACCAAAGCTCCCAAAACGCTTAGCAAAGAAAAAGCCAGGAAAGCCACAGAAAAAATGGTGGAAGAATTGGATGAACTCCAAAACCTCTTGTTTGCCGAATCAAAACACTCGGTTTTGATAGTGATTCAGGGGATGGATGCCAGCGGTAAAGACGGGCTGGTGCGCAATGTATGCGGGAAACTGAACCCCCAGGGCGTTCTCGTAACTTCTTATAAAGCACCTACTGCAGAGGAATTGTCGCATGATTTTCTTTGGCGTATACACAAACAGGCCCCTGCCAAAGGAATGATACAGATTTTTAACCGCTCACATTATGAAGATATCCTGATTACCCGTGTACACAAATGGTGCAATGATAAAACAGCCGTTAAAAGGATGAAAGCCATCAACAATTTTGAAAACCTGTTAACAGAACACAACAATACCCATATTCTCAAATTTTACCTGCATATTTCCCGCGAAGAACAGCAGGTCCGGCTGGATGAAAGAATTCATGTGCCGGAAAAGCAATGGAAATACAATGAAAAAGACTTCGAAGAAGCCAGGCTTTGGAATATTTACCGGAACATGTACGAAGACTGTTTTAAATATTGTAACAAAATACCCTGGCAAATTATTCCCTCCGACCAAAACTGGTACAAAGAATACCTGGTTGCCGGCAGTTTGCACAAACTATTGAAGTCATTAAAAATGCAGTACCCGGGATTGAAAAAATAGCCAGTCTTCAATGATATCTGTAACAATAATCGGCAACCGGAACCCAAAAAAATACAGCACTTAACTTTCTTTGTCATTACAAATTCTTGTAGTATTTTACCAGGCAATTAAAATCAAATTATATGGGAATGCTGAAAGAATTCAAGGAATTTGCCATGAAAGGCAATCTGGTAGACATTGCTGTGGCTTTCGTGATGGGAGCTTCTTTTGGAAAAATTGTTTCTTCTTTTGTGGACGGAATCATCATGCCATTGGTAGGAATGCTTACCGGTGGTGTGGATTTTAATGATAAGGTAATCGTACTCAAAGAAGCCATTCCCGCTGTAAAAGATGCTGCCGGCAAGGTTCTAACGCCGGCTGTATTAGGGGTTAGCGTCAAATATGGCACATTTATTACCAATGTATTTGACTTTGTCATAGTGGCATTTTCGGTTTTTTTGGTAATCAAAGGCATTAATAGGGTAAAAAAGACCGAGGAAGCGGCTCCCGCTCCCCCTTCTTCCACCGATGCTTTGCTCATGGAAATCAGGGACTCTTTAAAAAAATAAAGCAGAAGATGGCCTGAGATGTGGGGTTTGGGGTTGGAGCTTTGAAATGCTTTGACATTTCATGACAACCATAACCCCCGTGGATAACTATTCTCCTCAACCCCTGTTTTTTCCCCCCGATTCGGTTTTCTTTGCAGCTAAAGCTATTGACCCGTGAATAATGTGAGTTACCAGATTAAGCTGGAACAATTTGAAGGCCCTTTTGATCTACTCCTTTTTTTTATTGAAAGGGACGAATTAGATATATACAATATCCCTATTACTAAAATCATCAACGATTTTCTGGATTTTATCCATACCGGAGAAAAACTGAACATTGAATTAAGCAGTGAATTCATCCTATTCGTATCAACCCTGATGCGCATCAAGGCGAGACTTTTATTGCCGCGTAAGGAAATTGATGCCCAGGGTAATGAGATTGACCCGCGCCAGGAACTCATCGATAAAATACTGGAATACAAACGATTCAAGGAGGCGGCTGCAAAAATGGCCGAAATGGAAGCAGAGCGCATGCTCATGATTAAAAGGGGTAACCTGCAAAAAGAAATTACCCAGATTGGCGAAGAAGCATCAGAAGGAACAGAGATACAAAACATCACTTTGTTCAAATTGATGAAAGCATTTGAAAAAGTGATGCTTCGTGTGCAGGAAAGACAGAACAGGCCGGTACATACCGTGGTACGTTATAACTATACCATGGAAGGCAGCCGTGATTATATGCTGGGTTTTGTGCAAAAAGAAAAAACGGTTTCTTTTGAAAAAGTATTTGAAGTATGCGAAGACCGCATCCATGCCATCTTTTTATTTTTGTCAATCCTGGAATTGTCGCAACAGAAATTCATGAAACTGCTGGTAGGGCAGGGTATGAATAATTTTATTGTGGAATGGAATGAAAATCGGGAAGAAGATTTACAGGCAGAAGGATTAACGGAGCTAAGCTTTCAGGAAGAAAATCCTTCGCCGGAAGAATAAGCCATTCATACAGAATTAATAAAAAGCATCTCATACAGATGCTTTTTTTGTTGGGATATAAGACCTGTTGGAAAAACTCTCCCGCAGATGGCGCAGATTTTCGCAGAGGGTTATTGATTGAGGCTTTAGATTAAGCGAGTTGGTGTTTCTAAGTTCTAAGGATAGTTTTTGCTGTCTTCTCCGGTTTTCATGAAAAGGTTTCTGCGCTTATCTGCGTAATCTGCGGGAAAAAGTCTCCCGCAGATGGCGCAGATTTTCGCAGAGGGTTATTGATTGATGCTTTAGATTAGGCGAGTTGGTGTTTTCCCCGGTTTAACCTGCAATTGTTGTTTGCAAGCTCACTTTGTCCTTCATCAGTTCTCTTACCGCATCTGCAATACCCTGTGCATCGTAAGCACATTCTCTGTGTAATTCTTTGGGGGTACCGTGTTCCACCAGCCTGTCGGGAATGCCTAATATTTTTATTGCAGCTTTATACCCGTATTGGTTCATGAATTCAAGTATGGCTGAACCAAATCCGCCAATCACTGTTCCATCCTCTACGGTCACAATTTTATCGTAGCGTGTGAATACCTCATGCAATAAATCCTCATCTATCGGTTTTACAAAGCGCAAATCATAATGTGCGGCATTGATTCCCTGCGTTTTTAATTCACGGATAGCGGTGGTGGCAAAATTACCGGGATGGCCGAAACTCAGTATGGCCACTTCTTCTCCATCCTTTATTTTTCTGCCCTTACCAATCGGTAATGCTTCCAGTTTGGTTCTCCACTCAGGCATTACCCCCTCACCCCTGGGATAACGGATTACAAAGGGTTGTTGGTTGGTTTCCAGTTGAGCCGTATACATGAGGTTGCGCAATTCCTGTTCATTCATCGGCGCACTCACAACCAGATTGGGAATACAACGCATAAAAGGAATATCATAGCAGCCATGGTGTGTAGGTCCGTCTTCACCAACAAGTCCGGCCCTGTCTAAACAAAATACCACGGGTAGTTTTTGTATGGCCACATCATGCACTACCTGGTCATAAGCTCTTTGCATGAAGGAAGAGTAGATATTGCAGAATACCCGCATGCCCTGTGTAGCCAATCCCGCACTTACTGTAACGGCGTGTTGTTCGCAAATGCCCACATCAAATGCACGGTCGGGCATTTTGTCCATCATGATTTTTAATGATGAACCGCTGGGCATTGCCGGAGTAATACCCATGATGGTTTTATTCTGTTCGGCCAGTTCTAAAAGAGTATGTCCGAAAACATCCTGGTACTTGGGTGGCTGCGGGCTATCAATTTTCTTCTTGTAAATTTCTCCCGTCACCTTATCGAAAAGCCCCGGGGCATGCCACTTGGTCTGGTCTTTTTCAGCAAGTGAATAACCCTTTCCTTTGGTGGTAATGATGTGCAGGATTTTGGGGCCGGGTATTTTTTTCAGGTCTTTTAACGTATCTACCAGTTTGGCAATATTATGTCCGTCGATCGGGCCAAAATAGCGTATCTGCAAGGCTTCAAACAGGTTGCTGCTTTTGTTCACCACATTTTTCAGGCTGGTTTCCAGTTTGCCTGCCATATCGCGGCTGAAATTCTTGCCCACGGGCAGTTTGCCCATCAGGTTCCAGATTTCATCCCTCATTTTATTATACGTGGGTGATGTGCTGATATCGGTCAAATATTCTTTCAAAGCACCTACATTGGGGTCGATGCTCATGCAGTTATCATTTAAAATAATGAGCAGATCGCTGTCGGCCACACCTGCATGGTTCATGGCTTCGAAAGCCATACCGGCCGTCATGGAACCGTCTCCGATAACGGCAATGGATTTGCGGTCTTCGCCCTTGTATTTGGCTGCAATGGCCATTCCCAGAGCGGCGGATATAGAAGTGGAAGAATGCCCCACACCAAAAGTATCGTACTCGCTTTCACTTCTTTTGGGAAAACCGCTCAGGCCCTTGTATTTGCGGTTGGTAATAAAATTATCCTTTCTGCCGGTCAGAATTTTATGTCCGTAAGCCTGGTGCCCCACATCCCATACCAATTGATCGTAGGGGGTATTGTATACATAATGCAAAGCCACAGAAAGTTCCACTACGCCAAGGCTGGCAGCAAAATGTCCGCCATGAACGCTTACCACATCCACAATATACTGGCGCAATTCATCAGAAAGCTGGTGAAGCTGCCTCGGACTGAGTTTTTTCAAATCCCTGGGGGAGTGAATATTTTGTAAAAGCGGGCCCTGTGTAATCTGCATGCAGCTTTGTTTAAGTTGTAAAAATAAGCATTTCCCTGAAAGGGAACTGCTGTTACAGCTTCCAACAACCGCTCAAAAGAAAGGTTCGGCGGATATCCGGGTATATTCTGCCAAACAGCCGCAGATTTTGCCTTTAATCCCAATTTGATGCTTTTGGGCTTGGCTTTCCCGCTATATTTGCCCTAACATGAGAAGCAAATCTTCCTTATACTGGACCTGCCAGTTAGCCGGCTGGCTATTCTGGGGTTTATCGATGGTATTCTTTGCGTTTATTTTCGATAATAAGACCAACCATATCCTTTATCCACGGATAGCCATCACCATCCTGTTCGGACTGGTATTTACCCATTTGCTGCGGGAATTGATTGTGCGGTTAAAACTCCGCCCCCCAATCGCATTGGATAAATGGTGGCTGCTTACCATTACCGTTATTAGTGTGATAGTCTTGTTCAACCTGGCCAACAGTACCGTAGTAGAGTGGTTGCAGATGTATGACCCCAAAACAAAAGTGTCGGTAGAAAAAAGATTTTTATCCAACCTGTACCTCGATTCTCCTGTAGTACTGGTATGGGTTTCAGTATATTATATATGGCATTATGTAGAACTGGGTTCTAAATCAGAGATACAGAAAATAAGATTGGAAAGCCTGGTTAAGGAATTGGAATTGAAAACCATCAAATCACATATCAACCCGCATTTTATTTTCAACGCATTGAACAGTATCCGTGCACTGGTAGATGAAAATCCGGAAAGAGCAAGAACTGCCATTACTGAACTAAGTAATATCCTGCGCAGCAGTATGCAGGCCGAAAAAATGGAAACAGTGCCCTTCGAACGGGAACTGAATATTGTGAAAGATTACCTGGCATTGGAACATATTCGTTTTGAAGACAGGTTACAGGTAGAATATGATATTGATGAAGATACCCTTGACCAGCCCGTTCCGCCAATGATGTTACAGACACTGGTTGAAAACGCCATCAAACATGGTATCGGCAAACAGAAAGAAGGGGGCCTGATCAGGGTAATCTCTGATTATCGCGACAATCATCATGAACTGATTATCCAGAATTCGGGCCACCTGAACGCAGGTGACGGATCGCCCGATGGATTTGGCCTGAACAGCACCCGTAACCGTTTGAAACTCTTATTTGGCTCAAAAGCAAGTTTTGAAATCAATAATTTGGAAAACGGTATTGTAGAGGCAAAGGTAAAAATGCCCGTACAGGCTTTGTATGTTTAACAGGTTGGCTATTGGAATTTACAACGACGAAGAAAATTGGAAAACAGCAATTAGATAAGCAGCATTTTTGATAGCATATTTCTAATCAGTCCCTGTGGCCCTGAGCCACCCCTGATCCGGAATAACAGGGGGTTCGATTTTTAATAACACAATGCTTTATGTTTAAAATCTTGTATAAATTCGAAGTATGGCAATAAAAGCAATTATTATCGACGATGAAAGACTGGCCCGCAATGAGCTGAAAAAACTGTTGCAGGACCATGCCGATATTGAAGTGATTGAAGAAGCCGCCAATGTAGATGATGGCATTGAAAAAATTGAAACACTGAATCCGGATTTGATTTTTCTAGACATACAGATGCCCGGAAAAACAGGATTCGATTTGCTGGCAGAAGTAGAAAAAGCACCAAGGGTGATATTTACTACGGCATACGATGAATATGCCATTAAAGCATTTGAAGTGAATGCATTGGACTACCTGCTCAAGCCCATCGAACCCAAACGCTTAACCGATGCCATTCAAAAACTGCAGGCCGAAATATTCAAGGAAAATGTAGGCATCAATGGCATCAACCGCGGCCCCTTAACCGAATACGACCAGGTATTTGTAAAAGACGGGGAGAGGTGCTGGTTTGTAAAACTGGGCGAGATCCGTTTGTTTGAAAGTGTGGGCAATTATGCCAAAGTTTTTTTTGGAACACATAAACCGCTTATCCTGAAATCGCTGAATGCACTGGAAGAAAGACTGGATGAAAGAATGTTTTTCCGCGCCAACAGAAAACATATCATCAACCTGAGATGGATTGAAAAAATTGAACCTTATTTCAATGGCGGTTTGCTGGTTGATTTAAAAGGCGGCGAAAAAATTGAAGTGAGCCGCAGGCAAACTGTCAAGTTCAAGGAAATGATGAGCTTGTAAAACCCGATAAAAGCAATTACGCCCCTAATCAACAATACCTGTTTCATGAAAAAGCAAACCCTGTTTTTTGTTACAATTATCCTCTTTTCGGCTCTTGCAGGCTCTGCACAGAATATTGACCAGATACTGAATGCAAAAGAAGTGGAAAGAGTAGAAAAGATTTTGTCTTCTGATGAAATGGAGGGGCGGAAAACCTTTTCTCCCGGAATTGATAAGGCAGCAGCTTTTATTGCAGGAGAATTCAAAAAAACGGGTTTACAAACCTGGAATAACGGTGGCAACCATTTACAGTCATTTGCCATGGTAAGGCCTAAGTTTATCAGTGCCAGCGGCAATTTCGACGGAATCCCTCTCGAAACAAAAAACATCATGGTATTCACCACAAGCCCCGAAATAGCTGTTACAGAGAAATCGGGTTATGAAAAAGTAACCATTGGCAAGGGGGCCAACCTGAATACGGAAGCAAGAAAATATATTACCGGCAATAAAAATATGCTGGTGCTGGTAGATACTTTTTTTTCCAAAACCTTTGGTATTCTGGCCCGTTTCAAGGCACAAATGTTTAAGTCGGATAACCATGTGATTTTTGTACTGGGTACCACCGATCCCAAAACTTACAGCATTGAAGCCAGGCATGAAATAAGCGAACAGCCACTGGCCAATGTGGTGGGCATAATTCCCGGCAAAAGCAAAAAAGATGAGTACGTGATTTTTTCCGGTCACTATGATCACCTTGGAATAACTGCCAAAGACCGACAGGGAAATACACTAACCGATTCCATTTACAATGGAGCCAATGACGATGCTGCAGGAACCACTGCGGTAATCATGCTGGCCAAATATTTCAAGGCATTGAACAGCAATGAAAGAACATTGATATTTGTTGCGTTTACTGCGGAAGAAGTGGGAGGTTTTGGCGCACAGTATTTTTCGCGCCAGTTTAACCCCGAAACCGTAAAAGCCATGTTCAATATTGAAATGATTGGTACAGAAAGTAAATGGGGTAAAAATTCAGCCTATATCACCGGTTATGAAAGAACCGATATGGGCAGGATTTTGCAGGGTAACCTGGAAGGAAGCGGTTTTAGTTTTTATCCCGATCCGTACCCCACCCAGAATTTATTTTTCCGCTCAGACAATGCAACCCTTGCCAGGCTTGGTGTTCCGGCACATACCATTTCTACTTCAAAAATGGATTCCGAACCCAATTACCACAAGCCCAGTGATGAGATAGGCACACTGGATATGGAAAATATGGCCATGATCATTAAATCCATCGCCATCAGTGCCAAAGGTATCATCAGTGGAAAAGAAACACCTACCAGAGTGGATGTGACGGAATTGAATAATCCAAGAAGGAATTAGGCCTGATGAATAATTGATGATGTATGTTTGATTTGTTGGGCCGTATAGGCAAAAGCGTATTTATCAACTACGGTCAACTATTTACACCCCCACCGGCACACTATGTACGGCAGTACTGATTTCTTTGATCAGGTTCACATCTTTTTCAATCGCATTGCCTACCACAATTACATCGGCTCCTGCTTTACAGTTTAGATAGGCTTTTTCGGGCTCAGTAATGCCGCCGCCAATAATGAGGGGTATATCGATATGCCTGGCTACTTTTTCAATCATGGTTTCGGTGATGGCTCTTTTGGCACCACTGCCCGCATCCATGTAAATAAGCTTCATTCCCAGCATTTCACCGGCCATGGCGGTACACATGGCAATTTCGTTTTTATCGGAAGGAATGGGGGTTGCATTTGAAATATACGATACTGTGGTAGGAGCTCCGCCATCAACCACCATATACCCGGTAGGGATGATTTCCAGTCCGCTCTTTTTTACAAAAGGGGCACTGATCACATGCTGGCCAATCAGGAGTTCAGGGTTTCTTCCGGAAATCAGCGACAGGTACAAAAGCGCATCGGCATACTTGCTTACCTGTGAAGGGGAGCCGGGGAACAGCAGAACAGGAATATTGCAGTGGGCTTTGATTTGCTGGATGCATTCATCGAGGTGACTGGATATAACCAGGCTTCCGCCCACAAAAAAATAATCTACTTTGGCCGCTGTTGCAACAGTGAGCAGCTGATCAATTTTTTCATTGTCAACTTTATCCGGATCAATTAAAACCGCAAAGGATTTTTTACCCGCTTTTTTCTTTTCAACAAACTGGTGATACAAAGCCTGCTTCATTCACAAATGGATAAGTCTCCTGCAAAAATGCAATATTTTTTTTATTTAATGGGCTTATTGGCCCCCTGATTGCCTTTGGCCCCCAATATATTGCCTCAAATAAGCCCATATTCCCCGTATCCATTGATATTCAGCTCTTTTTAAGCTTTTTATCCCCGGTTCTCACATTTACGGAAAATAACTCATTCAAAGAGCAAAATCCCCAAAAATTCTTTTCTACAACTGTTAACATTGCCGCAAAATCAATGGGGATTTGGGGTACGAAATAATCCCCATTCCTTATCCACAAAGTGTTGATATTTCACCTCTTGAATTTTGGGTTTGGAAGGATATTTTCGTCAACCGCTTAACAATTCGTTAATGCCGGGAGCAAACCAAATAACCCATTTAAAAAATACCTGTCAGATGTCCAAAGCTCTCGCTAACAAAGGCTTGCAATTCAGCCGCCGCTTCACCAAGGACGGCATTACCCCCTTCGATATGTTTGAATACGATTACCGCGACAGCGTAATCAAAAATCCAAACGGAGAAAAGGTTTTTGAAATGAATAATGTAGAAGTTCCCAAACAGTGGAGCCAGATTGCTACAGATATTCTTGCACAAAAATATTTTCGCAAAGCGGGCGTACCCCAGCCGGATGGGTCGGTTGGGAGGGAAATCAGCGTTAAGCAGGTAGCACACCGTATGGCCAATTGCTGGCGTGTATGGGGCGAACGCTATGGGTATTTTGCTTCGGAACAGGACGCCGAAGTATTTTATGATGAACTGGTTTACAGCATCCTTAACCAGGCCTGTGTACCCAATTCACCACAATGGTTCAATACCGGCCTGCATGAGAGCTATGGCATTACCGGTAAAGCGCAGGGTCATTACTATGTTGATCCCAAAGACAGCAAACTGAAAAAATCATCCAATGCCTATGAGCGCCCCCAGCCGCATGCCTGCTTTATCTTAAGTGTGAGCGATGACCTGGTGAATGAAGGCGGTATCATGGACCTATGGACACGTGAAGCAAGAATTTTCAAATATGGTTCCGGTGTTGGAACCAATTTCTCACAGATACGTGGCGGAGGTGAAAAATTATCAGGCGGCGGTACATCCAGCGGTCTGATGAGCTTTCTTAAAATTGGCGACCGTGCGGCAGGTGCCATCAAAAGTGGCGGTACCACCCGTCGCGCAGCTAAAATGGTTTGCCTGGACCTTGACCACCCCGAAGTAATGGAATTCATTAACTGGAAAGTAGGGGAAGAGAAAAAAGTAGCCGCTTTGGTTGCCGCAGGCTATGACAACAGTTATGAAGGAGAAGCTTATGCAACAGTATCCGGACAGAATTCCAATAACTCGGTACGTATTCCCAATTCTTTCTTCAAAGTGCTGGAAGAGAATGGCGACTGGGAACTGAAGGCAAGAACCGATGGCCGGGTGATGAGCAAAATACCTGCACGCGATGTATGGGAGAAAATTTCTTATGCCGCATGGCGCTGTGCCGATCCCGGTACACAGTACGATACCACCATCAACGAATGGCATACCTGCCCCAAAGGTGGTCGCATCAATGCTTCCAATCCCTGTTCGGAATACATGTTCCTGGATAATACGGCTTGTAACCTGGCATCCATCAACCTGCGTAAATTTCATACAGAAGAAAACAATGTGTTTGATGTAGAAGGCTTTGAATACACCACCCGTTTATGGACAACTGTATTGGAAATTTCTGTGTTAATGGCTCAGTTCCCTTCCAAAGAAGTGGCGCAATTGTCTTACGATTACCGTACCCTGGGACTTGGTTTTGCCAACCTGGGCTCGATGCTCATGGTAAGCGGTATTCCTTACGACAGTGAGGAAGCGAGGGGTATTGCAGGATCCATCACCGCAATCATGACGGGTGTGGCTTATAAAACATCTGCAGAGATGGCGGGCTTCCTGGGCGCATTCGATAAATACGAAGAGAACAAAGAAGATATGTTGCGCGTAATGCGCAATCACCGCGCAGCAGCCTATGATGCAGAAGATGCTTATGTAGGAATTGAAATCAAACCACAGGGTATCAAAGCCCAATACTGTCCGGATGTATTGCTCAAATCGGCTACCAAAGCATGGGATGAAGCGGTACAGCTGGGAGAGAAATACGGATACCGCAATGCACAAACCACCGTAATCGCTCCAACAGGAACCATTGGTTTGGTGATGGATTGCGACACCACCGGTGTTGAGCCCGATTTCGCATTGGTTAAATTTAAAAAATTAAGCGGTGGCGGATATTTTAAAATCATCAACCAGTCTGTACCCCAGGCATTGCGTAACCTCGGTTACAATCCTGCGGAAGCGGAAGCCATTGAAAAATATGCAGTAGGTGCTGCCAGTTTTGAAGGAGCACCCTTCGTGAATCCTGAAGCATTATTGGCGAAAGGTTTCACACAGGCAGAAGTGGATAAATTAAACGGTGCGGCCAAATCGGCTTTTGAAATCGGCTTTATTTTCAACCGCTTCACTTTGGGCGATGAGTGTATGCAACGCCTGGGATTCAACGAAGCACAGTATGCCGACTGGAGTTTCAACCTGCTCGAAGAACTAGGATTCACCGAAGAGCAGATTGATGCCGCCAACGATTATGTATGCGGTACCATGACGGTGGAAGGTGCACCATTCCTGAAAGAAGAGCACCTGCCCGTTTTTGATTGTGCCAATAAATGCGGGAAAAAAGGTGAGCGTTATATCCATGCTTATGGGCATATCCGCATGATGGCTGCCTGCCAGCCATTCTTAAGCGGCGCCATTTCTAAAACCATTAACCTGCCCCACGAAGCTTCGGTAGAAGAAATCGCCGATTGCTATATGCTGAGCTGGAAACTGGGATTGAAAGCAAATGCACTTTATCGCGATGGCTCCAAACTGAGTCAGCCGCTGAGCAATAAATCAGACAAGAAAAAGAAAACAGAAGAAGCAGGTGAAGAAACAACGGCTGCTGCTGAACTAACCGAAACGGTTTCCAATATTGTTGACCTGAGTAAATTAACTGTAGATGAGTTGCTGGAAGAAGTGCAGAAAAGAATGCATGCTTCTACCGATACCAAATTCAAGCGTGCTTTGTCAGGAATTGTAGAGAAAAAATCGCTGCCTGCCAAGCGCCGCGGCTACACGCAGAAAGCGAAAATTGGCGGACAGGTAATCTTCCTGCGTACAGGTGAATATACCGATGGTACACTGGGAGAAATCTTTATTGACCTGGCAAAAGAGGGTTCTACGCTCAGAAGCTTTATGAACTGTTTTGCCATTGCAATCTCTGTTGGCTTGCAGTATGGCGTTCCACTGGAAGAGTTTGTAGAGAAATTTGTATTCACCAAATTCGAACCTTCGGGTATGGTGGACCATCCGAATATCAAAACCACCACTTCACTGGTAGATTTTGTATTCCGTGCACTCGCATTTGAATACCTGGGCCGTACAGACCTGGTACATGTGCTGGATAAACCAACCATCAGCAATACCGGCGAGGGAGACGATGAAGGGGAAGCCACTTTTTTGGGAAAGCCCGAATTGAGTAGTATTCGTGTAACGGCACCATCTGCCAATACAGCTCCTTCAGTACAGCCACAGAAATTACAGCGTGCTGCTACTACGGTAAATACCGATAATGGTATGAGTGCTGTAAATGCCGCCGCAAAAAATATGCAGAGCGATGCACCTGCCTGTAATACCTGCGGACATATCACCATTCGCAGCGGTACCTGCTACAAATGCCTGAACTGCGGTAATAGCATGGGTTGCAGTTAAGAAAGTATTTTCGATGCTTGCTATAGTTTAAAGAGAAGTCTGAAAATGACTTCTCTTTTTTTATCTCTTATCCCGCCCGGAATGAGGGGCAATGATGGAAAACAGGGTGACTGTTTTGCTGGCAGCGCAGTGATTTAGCCTACTCAAAATCGGCAGGTTCCCAAAGTTCAATCTTGTTGCCTTCGGCATCAACAATATGAACAAATTTGCCATAGTCGAAAGATTCAATTTTGTCAACAATGGTTACTCCCTCATTTTTTAGCTGTGCTACCAGCGCTTCTAAATTCTCTA